>JADLCW010000085.1 GCA_020847015.1 Thermomicrobiales bacterium
ACGCTCGCGCGCCAGATCGGCCAACGCCCGGCGACGCGCGGCGGTCATGGTCGCCCCGGTCGGATTCTGAAAAGTCGGGATCGTGTAGAGAAACTTGGGCGGATGCGGCAGCGCATCCAGCACGGGGGGCAGCGCCGCCACATCCAACCCGTGGGCATCCATTGGAGCGGCGACGACCTGCGCCTCGTAGGAGGCGAACAGGCGAATCGCGTCGGGAAACGTCGGCCCCTCCACGATCACCACATCGCCCGGCTCCAGCAGCGCTCGGGCCAGAATGTCCATACCTTCCTGGCTACCGTTGACGACGAGAATTTCGTCCGGGTCCGCAGCGGCGCCGATAGCCGCCATGCGCTCCGCGATCAGCCGGCGCAACGGCGCGTAGCCTTCCGACTCCCCGTAGCTGAGCGCAGCGACACCGTCGGCCCAGGCTCGGGCGGACGCCTCGCGCAGCCGCTCGATCGGAATGAGATCCGGGGCGGGGGCGCCGTTGCCGAAGAAGATCATGTCCGGGTGGCGCTCGAAAAGGGCGTCCACGCCGAGCCAGACCGACTGGGCGAACGGGGCGATGCGGCGCGAGGCGCCAGGGTAACCGCGAGCGATCCGCGAGGTGTCGACCGTCATTCATGCGTCCTGTTCATCAGCGCCGCGCGCTCCACCAATCATCGCGTCCCTCGACCCGGAGTCGAGCTGCTGTTCCGGTCAGGCGTCGACCAGTTCGATCTCCAGCCGCTTGTTGGCCTTGCCTTTGGAGCGCGTGCCGACGACGCGCAAGCCAACGACTTCCCGCGTGTTGGCGACGTGGGTGCCGCCATCCGCCTGCACGTCGAGCCCGACGATCTCCACCGTGCGGATCTCGGCGATGCCTTCCGGCAGCAGATTGATTTTCGTGCGGATCAGATCGGGAATGGCGAAGGCCTCGGCACGCGGCAGAATGGCCACGCGCACATCATGGCTGGCGGCGATCTCGGCGTTGGCGCGCCGCTCGATCTCGGCCACCCGGTCGGGGGTGAAGTCGGCGCTGTCCATTTCGAAATCCATGCGCGCGCGCTCCGGCCCCATATTGCCGCCAGTGACCAACGACCCGTAGTCGCGGAACACGACGCCGCAAAGCACGTGCAGCGCGGTGTGGGTGCGCATCAGGCGATAGCGGCGCTCCCAATCGATCTCGCCACGCACGCGATCGCCGACCGCCGGCAGCGGCGTTTCACCGCCGAGCACGCTCCAGGCCAGCGCGCCATCCTTGCTCCCGTCCACCACCGACCAGGAGGCGTCGCCATCAAGCGCGGTCACCAGGCCGACATCGGCGGGCTGACCACCGCCTCCCGTGTAGAAGGCGGTGCGATCGAAGGCGACGGCGCGGCGCTCCGGATCGACAGCGACGACGGTCGCCTCGAACTCACGCAGATAACTGTCGCGCTGGAACAGCAAGTCGGTGGCGGGTTTGAATTCACGCATGAACGGGTCGATCCTGGCGCGTGGCCCGGCAAGAGTCGGGCAAGAAACCGTGACGCTGCTCACTATTGTCCCTTGCCCGCGTGCGCTCCGCTACCCACCGGGTCAGCAGAGGACTCCTGACGGGTTGTCACCGCCCGCAGTGGGCGCTATCCTGAGACCCACGTCAGGTTGTACGTACAGTTAGATCGTTCGTACAGGTGGTCGCGCGAGGCATCCCCGCTCCTCCCGCCGCGGTCCAGGTTGGAGAGAACCGGGGGGGTTCGGACACCATGAGCGAGACCACGCGCGACGAGCGCGACGCCAGCGGGTTGATCGGTTTGTATGCCGATCGGGCGCTGGGGCGCGGAGCGGACCCACGCCAACTCGTCAGCGATTACCGAGCAGCCATCGCTGCTGCCGGCAGGCCGCAGCGGTCCACCGCACCGCATCCGGCCGTGGTCGGTCGCGGCACGACCGAGCATCGCCTTTCGGTCAAAGTCCAGGCAGCTCCGCGCCGGACGCCGTCTCGCCGGGCGGCACGACCGACGTCGCCGGCGCTCGGATCACGACCCGGTCGTCGGTTGGCGATGGCGGGCATGGCCGCGGCGCTGCTGCTGTCGCTGGGCGTGTTCGCCGCCGGGGCCGAAAGCCCGGCATTTCAAACCCGCTACGTGGTGCAACCGGGCGACACGCTCGCGAGCGTGGCCGAGGAGTTTGGCGTCGACCCGCAGGCGATCCTGGCCGCCAGCACCCTCCAGGCCGCGCCCTGGTTGACTCCGAACGAGACGCTCGTCATTCCGGCGCCGGAGCAGGATCCGGAGAGCGCAGCGGCCGAAGCGGCCGTTCTCCAAGGCATCTCTCCCTTCGTGGTCGGGGCGCACGTCATTGCGCCGGGCGAGAGCATCGGCGAGATTGCCGGCTGGAACGGCATCGATGCGCCGACTCTGGCCGCATTCAACGGCGTGACCGATATCGACGCGGTGGATCCCGGCCAGCGTCTGCTGATCCCGGCGATCTTCGGGCTGCCGGGTCTGCCTGGCGGCGACGGTCTCACGTTCGATGACGGCGCGGCGGCAGCGCCCGGGGTGGTCGAGAACGGCGACGCGACCGGGGTCGGCGGCGCCGTCGGCTGGGCGGGCGCGACGATTGTCGAAGGCGCCCCGACCTACCAGCAGCGCTATGGGATGAGTTGCGAGTACGCGGCGGCTCACATCGCGACTGAAACCTTCGGAGCCGGCATCGACGAGGAGGTGTTCCGCCAGAACATCGCCGAGTCGCCCAACCCGCACTGGGGTTACCGCGGCTACATCGATGGCGGGTGGGGCGGCGTCGATGATTACGGCATCTATCC
>JADLCW010000086.1 GCA_020847015.1 Thermomicrobiales bacterium
GATAGGCGATGTCGTTGCCGTTCGGCTGGGTCAGGCCCGTGCCGCGATAGTCGGCGAAGCGGCCGTCGCGGAAGAGGCCGGTTTCATCCGGGCGCTCGTTGGCCAGCGGGCCGCCGACGTCGCCGAGGGTGAAGTGGGCCACCGAGAGCGGGACCTGCAGCATGTCGCCAGTGTTCTCGTCGGTGATGGCCTGGACGCGGATGTCCGGGTTCACTTCGCCGGGACGGTTCGGGTCCGGATTGCCGGCGCCCGACCAGGCGGTGCCGACGATGAGGAGACGGTAGGGGTTGTTCGGATCCTCCCAGATGCCGAACTCGTGCATGTCGCCACCCCAGCTGAAGAAGTCCGAGGTCTTGAGAACGGCGCAGGTTTCCGGATCGACCTCGTAGACGTTGAGGCCGCCGTCGTCCGTCGAGATGTCGCGGGCGACGATGATGACCTGCGAGCCGTCGGCCTTGGTCATCAGGTGCGCCGCCATGATCGAATCGTCCGAGCCCGGAAGCGGAACCGGGATGGTGCCGACCGAGATCGGCGCGTCGCGGACCGGGTCGTCGGCGATGCGGTAGATTTCCATCGGCCGCTCGCCGCCGCCGCCATTGGCGTGGCCCATGAACAGGCACTTGCCGGAAATCGTGAGCGCGCGACCGTCGCCCTCGCCGTCGAGGTCGCCACCGCCCCAGGTCCCGGTCGCCTCGTCGAAGACCGACGGGTTGAACGGCACCCAGTGGATGTCGTCGAAGTTCCGGAAGAGGCCCATCCGCTCCTGGAGGAGACGGGCGCCCCAGCGGACTTCGAGCTCGGTCGCGGTCGGATCGAGCATGCCCGCTTCGTTGATGCGGCGGGTCGGGATGTTCAGGGTCATCACGTCGAAGGCGCCGGGCTGACAGCCGGCGACGTCGTTGGTCTGGGCGACGCAGGTCTGCGTCACGAGGCCTACGATCGAGGTCGCCTGCGACATCGCAGGACCGCTCGACGCCAGCATGAAGCCGGCGGACGACGCGGCCAGCGCCGTCCCAGCGATCAGTTTCAGGCTAACTTTCATTGAGAAGAAGCTCCCTCTTGGTTCCTACGCGTGCACGCATTCGAGGCGTTCACAGCCCTCTCTTCACTCGTTCTTCTTTGTGACCCTCGCTCGGGGCAAGGTTGTCGCGGCTCCGATCGCTTTGGCATACCTTTTGCAGAGCTGCCATGCGGGAATATCGAGCCCGGCGAGGCGTATAGCATTGGCCTGTCGTTGGCAAACACGGCTCATTCATTCATGAGCATGCTCAGTAAGCTGCGCCGCCACGAAATAGCCACTTAACGGCACTCGCCCCGCCTTAAACAATTCTGTCCGATGGATCACGGCCGCGTGATCGTGGCGCAACCGGGAGCAAGCCATCGGCGCAATCCGGGGATGCGGGTTCGCCGCTATCCCACGATCGGCTGGGCGAGGATCCAGAGGCTGAGCGTGGTGTAGAGGATCATCAGCACGACCATCGGGATCTGGCTGACGAGGGCGGCCCGGCGCGAGCCGAAGACGCGAAGCGCCACGATATGCGCCAGAAACACCGCAACCACGTGGCCGATGATGATGATGGCGACGGCCGTGTACCAATAGACGTAGGGGTTCATCGTCCCGAGCCGGGGCGACATCGCAGCGGTCCCGAACAGATTCCACCCCAGCGCGAACGGGTCCGACAGCGGCCGCATCACATAGGCCGACTGGAGGACGAGATACGTGAAGTAGTGCGAGACGTGATAGGCGACGGCGATCGGAACGAGCGTCAGGACGAAGGCCAGAGCAGCCCGGCCGGCCGAGACTTCACGCGCTTTTGATCCTGCTCCGCCGAAGGCGCGGGTCACCGCGACCATGATCCAGCTGCCGATGAAGAAGACGAGCGCGAAGACGACCGGGAAGAGGATCAGGATGACCGTCAGTACGATATCGCGCTCGGCGAAACCGGTGGCGTCCGAGATGCGGAACAGCGTGTCCGACAGGCCCGAGCCGAACACCTGCGTCTGGATGCTGCGGTAGAGCGGCGTCTCGATGAAGCCGTCGAACGTGACGGTCGACAGCATCAGCATCACGAAGATGAAGATCGAGACCGTTACGGCTTCGTAGGCCATCAGCCCGGCGCCGTATGGGCGGATGTCGAGCTGCCGGGGCATGATGCGGCCGTTGTCGTCGTCAGGCGCGTCGATCGGCGCGAAGCGGGCGAGGATGCCGAAGGCGATCGTGAAAGCCTCGCCGTTCCGGAGCCAGGTCTCGCGGCCGAAGACCAACATCCCCGCCCAGGTGATGAGGCTGTAGATCAGCATCACGCGGGCGAGCGAGGCCGGGATGTCGGTCTCGCCCCACACGAGCTCGAGCCAGGCGAAGCCGGCGAAGAGGATCACTGCCGGCCACGCACCGAGCCAGCGCGGATAGGGCACGCCGAAGGTGAGGTTCGGCTGTCCGGTGAGGAGCTGCCAGCCCCGCTCGACGCCGCGATAGACCGAGCGGAGCGGGTTGATCAGCTGCCAGACATTGCCGACGAGGGCGCAGAGGAAGGCGACGCCGACCCACCAGATCACCCAGATCATCGGCACGATGATGTTGTTCAGCGATTCCTGCGTGCCGACGAAGCCGCCGATCATCGTCGTGAAGAAGACGACGACCGCTACGATCCGGATGATGGTGACGACGACCGGATGGGCGATGGCGCGGAAGAGCGCGAGGCGGAGAAGGTTGAACCGCGGATAGTCCCGCTCGCCCGCGCCCTCGCGGACGAAGATCGCCATGACGGCGAAGGAGAGGACGATCGAAAGGCCGGCGCCGGTGACCCAGAAGGACAGCGGCAGCGGCAGGTCGAAGCGCTGGCCGAAACCGTGGGCGGCGGCGGGGCCTGCGAGAAGTGCCACGCCGGCGGCGGCTGCGACCGCCATGGCGAGCCGGCGCGCGCTCGGCAGAGCGCCTCGGCGGTCGGGACGGATGTGATGGGGGTCGGACATCTCGTTCCTCCTCAGAGAAGCCCCTTCGGGCCGGCCGCGAGCGTGCCGACGCCGCCGCGCCGGCGCGCGAAGCCGAGGAGGCGCGGCGCGTGGCGGAGGGTGAGGTCGAGCATGAACACGGCGAGCGCGAGCGCTGCCCAGAACCACCAGCCGTCCCGCGACGTCCATACCGGTGCGGCAGAGAACAGCGCCTCGCCCGGCGTGTAGGCCGATCCGCCGGTCGCGGCGGCGATCGCGTCGACACGCTCCGGCGCCGCGCGGCTGAAATCGAGGATGGTGGGATAGGGCAGCGCGAGCGCTGCCGTCGCTGCCGCTGCAGGAGCGGCAACGGTCACGGTGTAGATGCCGGCATCGAGCGCGCGGAACGTTGCGGCGTAGCGCCCCTCCGGCGTCCCGACCAGCGTCAGCGGGGCGCTGCCGTCGGGGCCATCGACGGTGCCCGCCAGCGCCTCGCCCGCGACCGGCGCGCCGTCGGCGCCGACGAGATCGGCGGTCACGGTGACGAGGTCGGCGCTGCGGCCGAGCCGCACGTGGAGGCCGGCGCCTTCGGCATCCGGCAGGAAATGGCGGACGAGCTGGGCCCAGAGCCGCGGGAAGTCCGGCGCGCTGATCCAGTCGCGCGTTCCCGCACCTGCGCCATGGGTCGCAAAGGCGAGCACCTTGCCCGCGCCGTGCCGCCACGAGGCGAGGAGCGGGACGACCGTGCCGTCCTCGTCGGTGACCGTGAGGTGGACGTCGGCGCCCGGCTGCGCCGTCGTGACGACGAAGCTCCGCACCGGCGGGAGGTCGCCGATGCCGTCGAGGAACGGCACGTCGCGGTCGGCCCATGCGACCGGCGTCGACCGGTTGCGCACCGGCGAGCCGGCAAGGAGCAGCGCCTCGCGCGCGAGGATCGCCGGGAGCGCCGAAAAATCCTCGGTCACGCTGAACGCGCCGCCACCGATATTGGCGATCTGGCGCAGGAGCGCCGCGTCGGCGCCCTGGCCGATCGCGACCGTCGAGATGGTGAGGTTGGCCGAACGGGCGCGCTGCAGGATCGGGTAGAAATCGGCGGGCTCGGCGATGCCGTCGGTAAGGAGGACGATGTGCCGGATCGCCGCCTCGGATGCGCTGATCTCCGCGATCGCCTCTTCGAGCGCCGGGAACATCGCGGTGCCGCCGCCGGCGACCATCGCGCCGATCGCATCGGCGACGTTGAGGGATTGGCTCTTGGGCCGGAGCGGCGCGATCACATGCGCGGCGGAATCGAAGGCGACGATGCCGACTTCGGTGTTGTCGGCGAGGAGGCCGATCGCATGTGTCGTCGCGATCTTGGCAATGTCGAGCCGCGAGCCGCCGGCAGCCGCCGTCTGCATCGAGCCCGAGCGGTCGATGACGAAGACGATCGCCGATGCCGGCGCGTCGCGCGGCGTGCGGCTCGACAGCGGCGACAGGCGCTCGAACGCCGTCTGGTAGTAGCCGCCGGGCCCGAACGCGTTTTCGCCGCCGAGGAGGAGAAGGCCGCGGCCATGGTCGCGCACGGCCTCTTCGAGGAGGTCCTGCTGCACCGTATCGAGTGCGAGCGCGGGCAGGTTCATCGTGACCACGAGGTCGTAGGCGAGCCAGCCTTCGAGGTCCCACGGCGCGTCGCGCGGCAGGATCACCTCGGCCTCGAGATTCTGGATCCGGAGCGCGTCGGCGAAATAGTAACCCCACGAGGAGTCGGGCGTGATGATCGCGATCCGGGGCTGGGCATCGGCATCGACGATCGCCGTGGCGCTGTTGTTCCCCGCCACCGTGTCGCCTGCCGCGGCGACCGTGACTTCGTAGCTCGAACGTCCTTCGCCGACGTTGGGAATGCTCGCTTCGACGCGGTTCGAGCCGGCGCCGAGCGCGATGTCCTGCGTCACGATCGGCGTACCGTCGCGAAGGATGCTGACGGTCGCGTCCATGGCGGACGCGGCGACGATCGACGCGCGGAGCGGGAAGGTATCGCCGGCGTGGACGGTCTCCGGCACCCGGAGTTCGGCGACGAGCACCTCGCCGGCCGGCATCGCTGCGGCGGGCGCCGCCTCGACGGCGATCCCGCGCTGGCGGAGCGTCGCCACGGCGGCGGAGACATCGCCGGCCGTCTCGGTGCCGTTCGACGACAGGACGATCCGGCCGGCCCGGTCGGCCGGCAGCATGGCCGCCGCGAGCCGGAGCGCGCCCTCGAGATCCGCGCCGCCCGGGGTTCCGGCGCTGGTCGGGAAGCGCGCGCCTTCAGCGAGGTCGCCGAGCGTGCGGGTGGGATCGTCGAGCGCGACGAGGCCGATCCGGGCGCCCCCATCGGCTTCGAGCGGGTCGAGCGCGAGGTCGCGGATCGTGGCGTCGCTGCCGACCACGACGACGTCTTCCGGCCGCTCCCGCGCCGGCAGCGCGACGTTGAGCACGGCCAGCAGCGTCAGGAACACCGTGACGACGCGGAGGAACAGGAGCAATCGATAGCGCCCGGCGAGCGGGTTCCGCGGCGCGAGCGCCTGCGCCGTGAGGAAACGTTCGGCGCCGCGGCCGGCAAGGAAGCCTTCGACGAGGAGGAGAACGAGGACGGCGGCGAGCAGCCACCACCACAGCTCGCGGGTCCAGCTCGTCCCGGCAATGCGGACGGCGTCGCCTTCCAGCACCGGCGCGAGACTCTCACCGCCCGCAGCGTTCACCGCGACGAAGGAAGCGCCCCCGCCGACGGCGTAGACGCCGGCATGGAGCGCCACGACGCCCGTCGCCGCCGGCGTGATCGCCGCGCCGCCGGCGAGCGGCGTCACCGCCGCGCCGCCATACCGCGCCTCGACCGGGCAGGCGACACCGACGGTGCACGATGCGGCGACGGCGCCGGGCGCGATGCCGAGCCAGCCGATGACGTTGCGGAGGAAGAGCGGGAAGGCGGCCGTCCGCGTCCACGCATCGCCGGCGAGGTCGGCGGCGAGCCACATCTCGCGCCCCGTCGCGGTCATCCGCGCCTGGAGGAGCGGCGCAAGGCCGGATTCGACGATGATTGCGGCCGCCGGAAGGCTCGGCACGATGAACGCCGCCCGCGGCAGGAAATCGCCCCAGTCGATGTCGGCGGAGAGCGCATGGTCGTCGCGCCAGCGGCTCGCCTCGACGGCGCCTGCGGCGACCGGCGCATCGCCGCCCGCGGGGTGCCCGGCGCCGAGCCAGAGGACGTTGGTGGCAGGCCGTCCGGCAACGGTGACGCCGTCGACGATGACGAGGTCGTAGGCGTCGGCATCGGCCGGCAGCGTCGCGGCGGCAAAAAGCGTCACGCCGTCGATCGCCGACAGGGCGGCGTCGAGTTCCGGGTTCTCGCCGCCGACGCGAAGGACACGCACGGTCCGCGGCTCCGGCGTGACGACGAAGAACGCCGCGTCGTTTGCCGGCATCGTATCGGCCGGCAGTTCGATCGCAATCGCGCCCGCCTGCGGCAGGTTCAGATCGAAACTGAACGGCGTCCCGGCGGCGCCGGATGGGGCGACGACGATACCGGTCCAGTCGATGAACCGGGTATTGCCGTTCGCGACGAAGCGGACCGAGAGCGTCACGGGCTCGACGAACGCGCCGGCGATGGCGCCTTCGACGTGCCATTGGCCGGGCTGCCCCCCGATCGGCGCCATTTCGGCGGCGATGCCGAGATCCGCCGGCGCACTTTCCGCCACGACGTAGCGCGAGACCGGCACGTCGCCGAAGGCCAGCGTCCCCGCGCCCGCGTCGGCGCCGTCGGTGACGGCGACGATGTCGGTCGCTTCGCCGTCCCGGACGATGGAGGCGAGAAGCGCATCCGCCGCGGCCCAGTCGGCGGCGCCGTCCGTCGGCTCCAGCGCGTCGAGGATCGGCAGGACGCCGGCGCCGCGGTCCTGCCGCGCGACGACGATTTCGGGCCGCGGACCGGCGAGGATGACCGACATCCGGTTGCCCGCCGGCAGCGCCTCCGCCTCGCGCCGGACGAAAGCGAGCGCGTCCCCGAACCGGCTGGGCCGTTCGTCCGTCGCCGTCATGCTCGCCGAAGCGTCGAGGACGTAGACGCGATGGTGCGGCACGGGCGGCGTACCGAGGAGCGGTCGCGCCAGCGCGAACGCCGCGAGAAGGACGATCAGGAGCTGGAGGATGAGGAGGAAGGTGATCGGCGGCCGCTTCAGCGTCCGCTGCGGCGCCCGGAACTCCTGCAGCTTCCGCCACAGGAGGATGCTCGAAACCTCCACCCGGTCCCGCTTCCGGACGTGGAGCGCGAGGACGACGAAGACGAGGCCCGCTACCGCGAGCCATGCCGGGAGGAGAAGCGTCACGGCGCCTCCGGGATGGGAGCGAGCGCCCCGAAATACCGGGCGACGAGGTCGCGGGCCGTCGGATCGAGGAGGAGCCGCGCGATCGCCGCCTCCGGCGTGAGGCGCCATTCCGCGGCCGCCTCGGGCGCGGTGTCGGTGGCATTCTCGACCTCGGGCGCCGGCGGGATGTCGATCTGGATGCGGCGGCCCTGCGGGTTCACCGCGCCGTCGAGGTCCATGCCGTGGTCGATCTCGTATTCGAGCGGCTCGGCCGCGATGATCGGCCGGTTGCCCTCGGCCTGGACGCCGGCACCCGGAGCCTCGCCGGCGAGTTCGGTCCGCTGGGTACCGCCGTTCGGCGGCATGTCGTCACCGAGGCCCGGCCCCGGCGCGGTGCGCTGCTGGCCCGGCTGTGCCGCGGTCTCCACCCCGAGATTGCCCGCGGCAGCATTCGGCCGCGCCGTGCCGCCGGCGCGCGCCTCGTTGATGACGTCGTCGTCCTCCCACTCGTTCGGCAGCTGCATCTGGATGCCGCCGATATTGCCCTGCATCCGGTCGGCGGGCGCCTGGCGCGTGCCGTCGCCGATGCCGCGCTCGGCCGTCCGGCCGACGACCATCGGCACGGCATGGTCCTCGTCGAGGACGGGCTCGACCTCGTTGCCGGTGTCGCGGCCTTCGCCCGTCGTCAGCTGCGGCGTCGCGCCGTTGCCATTCTGCTGCACCGCCGCGAGGATGTTCTGCAACGCCGCCGCGGCGGTCTCGGCCGCGACGAGCGCGTCGGCCGGGGGCGCGGTCGGCGTCGCGCCCGCATAGTCGAGGAGCGCACCGAGCTCCTCGGTGATCGCGTCGCGATCGATGTTCTCGCCGGCCGCGATGTCCTGGCCGAGCCGTTCGAGCGTCCGTCCGACGCCGGCGACGACCGGATCGCCCGCAGCCTCGGCCGCGGTCCGGATCGCCTCGGCCGCGCGATGAATCTCTTCGGCGACCGCCGCACGTTCGGCCACGGTCAGCGTCTCCGGGAGTGGCGGGAGGGTCGCGAACCCGGCAGCGCGCGGGGCCGGCGGCGCAGTCTCCGTCACCGGCGCCAGCTGCAGCACGAGGCCCGTGGCGAGAAGGAGCGCGAGCAGCCACAGCGCCTTCGGCAAATGGAGCGGCGCGAGCCGGCGCACGTCGATGCGCCCCGCGTCCGCCTCGGCGTCACGGAGGAGCGCAGCCTCAATTGGACCCGATGGCGTGCCGGCCACTTCGAGGGCCGTCGACAGGCGCTCGCGGAGCCCGAAGCGGCGGTCGGCCCGCCGGGCCAGCAGCGTCTCGCCCGGCGCGCCCGATAGCGTGGCAAGGAAGACGCAGACGGCAACCACGACAGCGACGACGAGCGCGGCGACGACGCTCTGGCGGAGCGGCTCGGCGATTCCGCCGAGACCGACCGCATCCATCATCCGCCCGAAGCCTTCCGGCAGGATGCGCCGGATCGCCTCGAAGAACACCCAGAGGCCGGCGCCCGACGCCCCGCCCATCACCGCCGCATCGATCGCAAGACCAATGCGGGCGCGCCGGCTTGCGGAGGCAAGTCGCGTCGCGAGCGCAGCGAGGTCGTGATTCGTCGTCACCAGGAGCAACCCGGGTCGATTTTGACCTTTTGGGCGGTCTTAAGGCAGTCCCTCGCCCCGGCGGGTAGGGCCTCCGGCCCCGAAAGGCAAGCGGGGCCTCGATCACGGACATGGCATCGGCGTCCGCGCGGCTGCTATGACATACGCGCGGACGCTGAGACGGGACGGAAAGTTCGGACCATGGCCTTCGGTGGATATCGTGCAGGTGCGTTCCTTGCCGTTGCCGCACTCGCCTTCGCCGGCCCCGCGATCGCGCAGACCGCGCCGGCGGCCCTCGCCATCGTTCCCGGCACGCACGTGACCCAGCTCTCCGCTGCGGTCTTCGTTGCAGCCTCCTGCAGCGGCGGCGACGGAGCGGTCCTCGAGCGCCTGCCTCTTCGGGATTTCGTGACATGCGCGGTGGACCAGCACGGGCTCGCCACGATCGCCTTCCGGCACGACGACACAGCGGAGCTCGAGGCGCTCGCCCGGGGCAATCCGGGCCTTGCCGCGCGCGAGGCGACGAACCGCATCGGGGGTAACCCTGCGACTTTTTCGCTTCGGGTCGACACCGGGGGCCGCATCGCGGCCATCGTCGCCACCCTCCCCGCGACCGCCGAGGCTTTCGCGGTTGTCCGCGGTGCCATGGCCGCCGCGTGGACCTGTACCGGCCCAGACGCGCCGGCGCCGTCATCGCGCTGCACGGCGGACGGCGCCGGGCGCCTCCTCGTGATCGACTGGCCGGTAGAGGCGGCGGCGGTCACGCTCACGGTATCGGCAGCCGATCCGGCCAATCCGCCGGCGGCGGCGCTCGGTCTCGACCAGCCGCAACCCGACCTCCGTCCGGGTCCGCCCTATTCCGGC
>JADLCW010000087.1 GCA_020847015.1 Thermomicrobiales bacterium
CAACTTGCCAACCAGGTGCTGGTGGCCGCCGTCGCGCTGGCCGGCGCCTTGCTTCTGCTTCGCGTGCTGTTCCTCGCGCTGGTTCTGCCGGAACTCGTGTGGTCGGGAGCCGCGCTGATCCGTTTGACCGGCCCGTTGACGCTTCTCTTGGCGATGATCCCCGGTGGAGCCACCCGGATCCTTGGCTCCGCGACGCTGGCCGACTTCACCGCCGCGATCGTCGTCACGGCGATTCCGATATTCATCTTCAGCCGGCCGCGGCGCGCCGCATCGGCGCGGTCAGTCGGTCCGTGAATGAAACGCGTCTTGGGCATCCTGCCGCGCGGCGGGCTTGCGTGGCGATCGATGGTCGACCCAAATGGGAAGGAGCGACACGACATGATGCGCAGTGTGGTTCGAGGAGTTCTGGGAATTCTCTTCGCAGCGCTGGCGACCTGGGCCGCCAACTATATTATCGAGAAGATGTTCGGACCAGAAGAGAGCGAGGAGACCTTGGCATAGCCGTTCCTGAACCTTTCGCGCCGCGGCCACGTCCGACGACGATGGAGCCGCCGCGCCGCGTGGTCGCAATCATCAACCCGCGCGGCCGGCGCACGCCCGATGAGGTGGGCGCCGCGTTGGAGCGCGCCCGGCCGGCGAGTGTGGCGCTGCGTCTGATCGTTCAGGACGCGCCAGCGGTGGCGATCGCGCTGGCGCGACGAGCCGCCGCCGAAGCCGACCTCGTCGTGGCGATCGGGGGCGACGGCACGGTGGCCGAGGTCGCTTCCGGGCTGCTCGGCACGGACACGCCGCTCGGCATCGTGCCGACCGGTTCGACGAATATCGTCGCACAAGAACGGGGAATCCCGGCCGATCTGGACGAGGCGGCGCAAGCGCTGTTCGGTCCCCTCGCGCTCGCCTATCGCGACGCGGGCGTCACCGGCGAACGCTGCTTTTTGCATATGGCCGGAGCCGGACTCGACGCGCGCTTCTTCGCTGAAACCAACAGTGATTTGAAGCGGCGGGTAGGCTGGGTCGCGTACCTGCCGGCGGCCGCCGCCGCGCTGCGGCTGCCTCCATCGCTCGTCGTCGTGGACGCCGACGAGCGCCGCTTCGAGGCCGTCTCGCCGTTAGTGCTGATCGCCAACGGCGGCGCCATCATTCATCCGGTGGTGCGCCTGCACCCTGACATCCAGCCGGACGACGGCTGGTTCGACGTGTTCGTTTTCACCGCCACCGACCCTGTCGCGATGGCGCAGACCATCGCCAGTCTCGCCGCGCTGCGCCTGGAGTCTTCGGCTCATCTGGAGATCATGCGAGCTCGCCGCATCTCCATCGCCGCCGAACCCGCGCTGCCGGTGCAATTCGACGGGGACGTGGTCGGCTCCACTCCGACAACGATCGACCTCGTCCCGTGCGCCATCGGCATCGCGGCGCCGCGCTCGAACGAGGTCGATGTCCGGATTCGTCAAGCGCCGAGGTAATAGGTCTCGTTCGGTCCGTACCCCATGTAGAACTGCTGCCCGGTCTGGGCGTTCTCGAACAGGGTCTGGCTGCCATCCGAGGTGTACACCTCGAACGATGTCGCCGTGAACCAATCGGTCGCTCCGCCGGCGCCCAGCCAGCCCGAGAAGACAGTCACGCCATCAGCGACGACGTTCACTTGAATATCCGCCTGGGCCAACACCCGGATCGTAGCGGTCGGACCTTGCGGCGCCGGTTGCGCCGCCGCAGGCGGCGCAGTGGGCTGGGGAGTTGGCGGCGCCGGGGTCGCCGTCGGAGCAATTGCCGTCGGCAGAACCTGCTGCATCGTCGCGCCGGGCGCCGGCTGCGCCGCCGCCGGGACAGTCTGGATGATGGATGGCTGCGCGCCGGGAGCCGCCGGAACGACACTCGTGGGCTGAGCGGCAGGATCGACCGCCAGCCCAACCGTCGGCGGCGCAAAGGTCGGCTGCGCGTCCACCGGAGCGAACGCCGCCACGGTCGGCAGCGGTGTCGGGCTGGGCAATGCCAGCCGATCCTCGGGGATCGGCGTTACGGTCGGGATTACCGGCGGCAACGTCGAGGTCGCCTCAGGCTTGTTGAACGAAAGGCTGTAGATCCAGGCAAACATGATGGCGCTCATGACCACCATGAAGGCAATGATGGCGAAGTTGGGCGCCCAATGGGTGGGCATCTCCAGCGGTTTCACTGCCGCCACCAGATCGGCGGTCGTTTCGCCGCCCCGCGCCTCCTCAAACATGGCGAGGAGTTTGCCCGGGTCCAGATCGAGGTAGGTCGCGTAGTTGCGGACGATGCCGCGCTGGTAGATCAGCGCCGGCAACACCGCAAAGTTTTCGTCTTCCAGCGCGGAGAGATAGTGGCGACTGATGCGCGTCGCCTGCTCCGCTTCTTTCAGCGTCACGCCCTTCTGGGCGCGCGCTTGCCGCAAGGTGTCTCCAAAAACGCCCATCAGAGTCCTGCCGGCTCCCCCACTCCCGGGCGCCGCAACGCCCGGCCCCTTCGCTCCCGGCATGACGTGCTGTCGCGGCAGGCGGTCACGCAGTCAATATTGGCGTGCGTGGCATGACCGATTCCAGCCTCGATGCAGCAGTCGCGGCGATCTTAGCAGATTACGACTTCCGTCGCTTGACGTCGGCATCATCCCAGTGCGGCAACCAGCGATCCAGATGCGGCGTGGGTTGACCGTGTGTCGAAATGTCGGCGTCAGAGAGGAACAGATCGTCGGCGGGCAACCACCAGCAGCCGATCGACGACTCGCACGGGGCGGGATCGTCGGCTCCGACCATCCGCCGGTGGGTGAAGGCCCACTGGTTGGCGCACCATCCTCGCTCACCGCCTTCGGCCGGGCGGAAATCGCGACAGGTGCGGCAGATGCGCGGCACACCGGGAGCCAGGTCTACAGGCGGCGCCGCCCGACCCGATCCCCACCCCCCGTCCAGCGGCGAGATCGCGGTCGCCGCGGCGAGCGCTTCGTCATCCCAACTCGTGATGTCAAACGACAGCGGCTCCGCCACTGCCGTCGACGTGACCGCGCCAGCGTCATCCGATGCGGCAATTGGATCGCTATCGATCCGCTGTCTCGCCGCTTCATGCGGCTCCACGAACTCGTCGGAGCTCCATGCTTCGTCATCCCATCGATCCCAGGCGCGCGCCGGGTCGTCGGTTCGCTCCGATGACCACCACTTGTCCAGATCGGGGTCGAGCGCGGGAGCCCACGATGCCGCCGGCGATTCAACAAGGGTCGAGTCCGGCGCGGCGATCGGGCGAAATCGTCCGCTCGCCACCGGAGCGATGACC
>JADLCW010000088.1 GCA_020847015.1 Thermomicrobiales bacterium
ATTCGCGAATGGCCGAGCCAAACGAGAAGAGCACCATGGCCGCGCCGACCGCGAACACGAGGAGCGATGCGAGTTCCACCGGCGCTCTTCCTCATCGGTCTGGCGGCGGCCCAGGCGGATCGGGTTCCGTGCCGCGGCAGCATAGCAACCGCCAGCGCGGCGGCCAACGACGCGCGGCGCCGCAGCGCTCCAACGCGGCGTCATTCCCCGTCATACTCTGCTCGGCCGCACGCCGGCAACCTGAATGTCCCGGACGGCTATACTTAACGTAACGCGCATTCTGGAGATCGCCCGATGATTCGCCGTTCCCTCCCCCGCTGGCTCCTCGCGCTGGGGCTGATGCTGCTCGCCGCGGCGCAACTCGCCGGCGGTTTGCGCGCGGCCGGCTCGACGGTGGATGTCGTGCAGGCCAGCGGGGCGATTTCCCCGCCCATGGCCCATTACCTCACCGGAGCCATCACCGCCGCCAACCAGCGCGGAGCCGCCGCCGTCGTCATCGAGCTGGACACCCCCGGCGGGCTGGTCAGCGCCTCCGACGAGATCGTGCAGGCCATTCTCGCCAGCCGCGTTCCGGTCGTCGTCTACGTCGCGCCCAGCGGCGCGCGCGCCGCCTCGGCCGGAACCTACATCACCTACGCCGCCCATATCGCCGCCATGGCTCCCGGCGCCCGCATCGGCTCCGCCACCCCGGTATCCACCATCGGTCAGATGGACGAGGTGATGCAGCGCAAGGTCACCAACGACGCCGTCGCCCAGATTCGCGCGCTGGCCACGCTGCGCGGCCGCAACGCCGACTGGGCCGAATCAGCGGTGCGCGACGCCGCCAACGTCCCTGCCGACGAGGCGCTCAAACTCAACGTGGTCGATCTGATCGCGCCCGATGTGCCGACGCTGCTGAACGACATCGACGGCCGCACGGTGCAGACGGTCGCCGGTCCGGTCACCCTCCACACCGCCGGAGCCGACCTGCGGCCGGTGGGGATGGGGATCATCGACCAATTGCTGGCGCTGCTGGCCAACCCCACCATCGCCTACATTTTGATCGCGCTCGGCGGGCTGGGGGTGTTTCTGGAGTTCTCCGCGCCCGGTGTCACCGTGCCCGGCGTGGCGGGAGCCATCGCCATCCTGCTCGGGTTATACGGGCTGGGCACCCTGCCGGTGAACTGGACGGGGGTGCTGCTGCTGGGGTTGGCGTTCGTGCTGTTCATCGCCGATCTGTTCGTGCCCTCGTTCGGCGCGCTCACCGCCGGTGGTCTGGTCAGTTTCGTGCTCGGATCCTATCTGCTCATCGGCGGCAACGCGCCGCCGGGGCTGGAAATCTCGCGCACCGTCATCTGGACGGTCACCGCCTGCCTGATGGTCTTCTTCCTGGTGGTGGCCGTTTCCGCCGCCCGCGGTCAATTCCTGCGGCCAAAAACCGGGCGTGAGGGGCTGATCGGAGCCGTCGGCATCGTGCGTCGCCCGCTGGACCCGGACGGCATGGTGTTCGTCGCGGGCGAGCTGTGGCAAGCCACCGCCGAGTCCGCGCCGGATCGGGAACCGGCGACCATCGCGGTCGGCGTACCGGTCGCTATCGTCACGGTGGATGGTTTGCGGCTGATCGTGCGCCGCGCGACGGCGGAGGAGGCGGCCACCGCCGGAGTCGCCATGATGCTGGAATCGACCAACGCGCGCGAAGCATTGGCGGAAACCGGACCGGTCTGAGCGCCGGTCGAAACGGAGCAGACAATGATTCAAGGTTCGTTCATCGTCGCGATCGTGCTGATCGCCTGCTTGCTTATCGTGCTGACCTCGTCGGTCAAGGTCGTGCAGGAATACGAGCGCGGCGTCGTCTTCCGGCTCGGTCGCCTGATGGGGCCGCGCGGTCCGGGGCTGATTCTGCTGATCCCCTTCATCGAACGCATGCAGAAGGTGGACCTGCGGGTGATCACCATGGATATCCCGGCGCAGGAAGTGATCACCAAGGACAACGTGACGGTGCGCGTCAACGCCGTCGCCTACTTCCGCGTCATCGACCCCAACGCCGCCATCAACAACGTCGCGGATTTCGTTCGCGCCACCTCCCAGATCGCCCAGACCACGCTGCGCTCGGTGCTCGGGCAGTCGGCGCTGGACGATCTGCTGGCGGAGCGCGACAAGATCAACGCCGAACTGCAGCGGATCATCGACGAACAAACCGAACCGTGGGGCGTGAAAGTCTCCATCGTCGAGGTCAAGGATGTCGAGCTGCCGCAGTCGATGCAGCGGGCGATGGCCCGACAGGCGGAAGCCGAACGGGAGAAGCGCGCCAAGATCATCCACGCCGAGGGCGAGTTCGAGGCTAGCCAGATGCTGGCCGAAGCGGCCGAGGTGATCGACCGCAACCCGGTGACGATTCAGTTGCGCTACCTGCAAACACTGACCGAGATCGGAGCCGAGAAGAACACGACGGTCGTCTTCCCGCTGCCGATCGATCTGGTCACCGCGTTCATGAACCGCTTCACCGAAAACCAAAGCGAGCTGCCGGCTCCCGCCGCCGCGCCGCCCACGTCCGCCAAGCGAGCCGCGGCCGACGACTGAGCGGCCCATCGACCCTCCGCCGCATCGCATGGGTCGGGAGCGCCTGGCTCCCGGCCCGTCGCCGTTTCCCCGCCCGCGATTTGACCGGGCGCATCGCGCCTGCGCGGCGCCCGGTCTCGCCGGCTCCCCCGCGATCGCCGGCACGCTCGCGGTCAAGCCCGCCGCCGCGCCCCATCGCCAACCGAACGCCGGATGGCGGCCCCTTCCACCCCGATCGCGCCCGCACTGAAACCGCATTCAATCAAGGCAATCAGTGCGAAGCGCGCGTCCGCGGCAGGCCGATATCCGCCCCCGGTTCCGGGGATGCGGCCGGCCGCATCCCCGTCTCGCTCCACTCCGCGCCGGGCGCGCGTTCGCCATGTCGGTTCGCTTGGCTACACGATCGTGACGATCTATGCCGTTCAGGGCCGTGATCTTGCTCGACCGGTCGTGTGCATCGTCGCCTCGGTGGCGCGCCTTGGCACGTCGGCGGATCAGTTC
>JADLCW010000089.1 GCA_020847015.1 Thermomicrobiales bacterium
AGTTGAGCGAGAAGTTTTTCCTGCCCTGCCGGATTCTGGAGGCGAAGTCCTACAACGAGGCGATCCGGCGGGGCAATGTCCGGCCCTTCGAGGGCGATGAGGTCGTCATCTGCTCCTACCAGTTCGCCAAGGGCAAGGCGAGCGATGTCCACGCCATGCCGTGGGATCTCGTCGTCATCGACGAGGCGCACCGGCTGCGCAACGTCTACAAGTCGAGCACCGTCATCGCCCAGACGCTGAAGACGGCCCTCGCCGGCAAGCGCAAGCTGCTGCTGACGGCGACTCCGTTGCAAAACTCGCTGCTGGAACTGTTCGGGCTGGTCAGCTTCATCGATGCGTACGCCTTCGGCGATCTGACCAGTTTTCGCGCGCAGTATTCGAGCGTCAAACAGCAACCCGTTTTCGAGGAGTTGCGCGCCCGGCTGCGGCCCATCTGCCACCGCACCCTGCGCCGCCAGGTGCTCCCCTACGTGCGCTACACGAAGCGGCTGCCGATGGTGCAACCGTTCACGCCGGAGGAGAGCGAAGACCGACTCTACGAACTGGTCTCCGACTACCTGCGGCGCGACAACCTGCAGGCGCTGCCAGCCAGCCAGCGGGCGCTGATGACGCTGGTGCTGCGCAAACTGCTCGCCTCCTCGACCTTCGCCATCGCCGGCGCGTTGCAGACGCTGACCCGGCGGCTGGAGCGCAAGCTGGGCGGAACCGAACCGGCTCCCGCTGCGCTCGCGGAAGAACTCGGCGCGGAGTACGAGGCGCTGGACGAAACGGCCGACGAGTGGCCCGAGGAGCGGGCGGCCGAACCACTCACCGCGGGCGACCGCGCCGCGCTGGTTCGCGAGATCGCCGATCTGCGCCACTTTACCGAACTCGCCCTCTCGGTCGAGGAGAACGCCAAGGGGAAGGCGCTGCTCGTCGCGCTGGAGCGCGCCTTCACCGAGGCCGACCGGTTGGGCGCGCCGCGCAAGGCGGTCGTGTTCACCGAGTCGCGCCGCACCCAGGACTACCTGCTGCGGGTGCTGGCCGACAGTCCCTTCGCCGGGTCCATCGTGCTCTTCAACGGCTCCAACACCGACCCCGGTTCACGGCGGATCTACACCGACTGGCTGACGCGCCACGCCGGCAGCGACCGCGTCACCGGTTCCCGCACCGCCGACATGCGCTCGGCGCTGGTGGACGAGTTCCGCGAACGCGGTCAGATTCTGATCGCCACCGAGGCCGGCGCGGAGGGCATCAACCTCCAGTTTTGCTCGCTGGTGGTCAACTACGATCTGCCCTGGAATCCCCAGCGCATCGAGCAGCGGATCGGCCGCTGCCACCGCTACGGTCAGCAGCACGACGTGGTGGTGGTCAACTTCCTCAACCAGAGCAACGCCGCCGATCAGCGCGTGTTCGAGCTGCTGGCCGAGAAGTTTCAACTCTTCGAGGGTGTTTTCGGAGTCAGCGACGAGGTGCTGGGAGCGATCGAATCCGGGGTCGATTTCGAGAAGCGGATCGCCGCCATCTATCACCGCTGCCGGACGCCGGAGGAGATTCAGCAGGCGTTCGACGATCTGCAGCGCGATCTGGGGCAGGAGATCGATTCGGCGCTGGCTCAGACGCGGCAGCAACTGCTCGACCACTTCGACGACGAGGTGCGCGAGAAATTGCGGGTGCGCGACCAGGTCTCGCGCGCCTGGCTGAACCGCTCCGAGCGGATGCTGATGACGCTGACGCGCCACGAACTGAACGGCGGGGCCCGCTTCGTGAGCGACGCCGCCTTCGATCTGCTGGACAACCCCTTTCCGGTTGCGGCGCCGCTCGGGCGCTACGAGCTGCCGCGCCGCTCCGGAGCCGCCCACCTCTATCGGCTGAACCACCCGCTGGCGGAAGCGATTCTGCGGCGCGCCGTCGCGCGCGAGCTGCCGCCCGCCCGGCTCTGCTTCGACTACGCGTCCTACGCCGGCAAGATCACCGCGCTGGAGCCGCTGATCGGTGCGGGGGGTTGGTTGGCGCTGACCAGGCTGACCATCGCCGGTCCGGAATTGGCCGAGGATCACACCATCGTGGCGGCCATCACCGACGACGGCGACGCGCTCGACCCCGAGATCGCGGCGCGGCTCTTCTCGCTGCCGGCCGTCGCCGAACCGGCTCCCGGACTGACCGCGCCGCCGGCGCTGGCCGCCGTGACCGAGACCCGCGTCGGCGAGATCGTGGACGCGGCGTCCGAACGCAACGGCCGCTACTTCGACGAGGAGATGGGCAAGCTCGACGCTTGGGCCGACGACCGCCGCGTCTCCCTGCGGGCCAAGTTGAACGATCTGGACCGGGAGATCGCGGAGCGGCGCAAACTGGCGCGGCAGGCTGGCGCGCTGCCCGACAAACTGGCCCACAATCGCGCCGTCAATCAACTGGAGCGCAAGCGGGACGAAGCTGAACTGGAGTTCCGCGCCGCCGGCCGGGAGATCGACCAGCGCAAGGACGAGCTGCTGAACGATGTCGAGCGGCGGCTGCGGCAGGACGCCGCGCGCCGCCCGCTGTTCACGATTCAATGGAGGATCGCGTGACCGCCGCCCCGCACGACACCCCCGACCGGCTCGATCCCCGCTCGCAGGACGTGGCCGCCGAGCGCGTGGCCCGGCTGCGCGAGGATTTTCCCGACGTCTTCCGCGAGGGGCGGATCGACTTCGATGCGCTGCGGCGCGCGCTGGGCGAGTGGGTGGACCCGGGCAAGGAGCGGTTCGGGTTGAGCTGGCCGGGCAAGGCCGAGTGCATGCGGACCATCCAGCAACCCTCGGTGGGCACGCTGGTTCCGGAGCGGGCCGCGAGCGTCGATTTCGACACGACAGCGAACGTGATGATCGAGGGCGAGAACCTCGAAGCGCTGAAGCTGCTGCAGAAGGGCTACCACGGGGCGGTCAAGCTGATCTACATCGATCCGCCCTACAACACCGGCGGCGAGTTCATCTACCCGGACAACTTCCACGAGGGGTTGCGGGACTATCTGCGCTACTCCGGGCAGGTGGACGGGGCCGGGTTGAAACGCTCCACCAACACCGAGACCGGCGGCCGCTACCACTCCAGGTGGCTGAACATGATGTACCCGCGCCTCTATCTGGCGCGCAACCTGCTGCGCGAGGACGGTTTCATATTCGTGAGCATAGATGATGGCGAAATGAGTCATGCGCGAATGATGGTGGACGAAATATTTGGCAGCGAAAACTTCATTGCCACCGCGATATGGCAGAAGAAATATACGCGCAGCAATGATGCGGCGTTCTTCTCGGACAATCATGAGTACATCTTGGTGTTCGCAAGAAATCGAGATAGCGCTCGCTTGAATCTTCAGCCACGCTCGGAAGACCAACTTGCAGCGTATTCCAACCCCGATAAGCACCCCAAGGGGCCTTGGAAAGCGACTCCGCTGCACGCCAAGAGCGGTTCAAATTCCAAAGCATATACCTTTGCGAAAGGTGTGGCATGGTCTCCTCCTCCAGGCACGTTCCGGCGCTACTCCGATGCCACGATGGCGGAAATGGAAGCCGGTGATGAAATATGGTTTGGAGAAAGTCGCACGGCGACGCCGTCAAGAAAAAGCTTCCTATGCGACGTAAAGGCAGGAGTATCTCCGGTCACGATTTGGCCGTACGAGGAAGTCGGACACACTCACGAAGGCAACACCGATTTGAAATCCACAATCGGCGGAGGCGTTTTTGACAACCCAAAACCGATCAGACTAATCGCACGGATGCTTCAGCTTGCGACCGATCGAGAGCAACACGATCTGGTGCTGGACTTCTTCGCCGGTTCGGGCACGACCGCCCACGCGGTAATGCAACTCAACGCCGAAGATGGCGGCAATCGCCGCTACATCCTCGTCCAGCTTCCGGAGCCGACCGACAACGCCGCCTTCCCCACCATTGCCGACATCACCCGCGAGCGCGTGCGGCGAGCCGGGCGGAAGATCGCGCAAGAGCGGGCCGGCAAGCTCGATCTCGACGGCATGCGGCCGCCCGATCTCGGCTTCCGCGCCTACCGCCTTGCCGACAGCAACTTCAAACCGTGGCAGGGCGACCCGGCGCAGTTCGCCCCCGACCCCCATCAGGCCGGTTTGTTCGGACCGGTGGCGCGGCAGGTGGATCTGTTCACCGACAATCTGCGCGACGGGCGCGGTCCGGAGGCGATTCTGACCGAGCTGCTGCTGAAAACCGGATTCCCGCTGACCGTGCCGGTGGTTCGCCTGACCCTCGCCGGGCAGGAGGTGTTCTCTGTCGCCGACGGCGCGCTGCTGGCCTGTCTGGAACGGTCGCTGCGGCTCGCCACGATCGAGACGATGGCCGCCCGGGACCCCGCCCAGATCGTCGTGCTGGACGCCGGGTTCGGCGGCGACGACCGGTTGAAGGTCAACGCCGTGCAAACCGTGCGCGCTCGCGCTCGCGCCACCGGCGGGTCCATCGTCTTTCAGGTGGTGTAGCCATGACCGCCATGCAGCTCAAGTTCGATGCCGATCTCCCCTTCCAGCGGGCCGCCATCGACGCCGTGCTGGGCGTTTTCGCCGGGCAGCCGCTGGCCGATGGCGGGTTGACCGTCGCCTTCCACGCCGGTCCGCTGCTGCCGAGCGAACTCGGTGTCGGCAACGCGCTGACGCTGGATGACACCGCCCTGCTGGCGAACGTGCAGCGGGTGCAGGCCGGTCACGGGTTGCCGGCCGCCGACCGGCTGGAGTCGCGCGATTTCGCCATCGAGATGGAGACGGGCACCGGCAAGACCTACGTGTTTCTCCGCACCGCCTTCGAATTGCAGCGAACCTACGGGTTCACCAAGTTCATCATCGTCGTGCCCTCGGTCGCCATCCGCGAGGGCGTGCTGCACGCCATCCGGACCATGCGCGGGCATTTCCGCGCGCTCTACGCGACCCCGTTCGACGCGGCGGTGTACGACAGCAAGCGGCTCGGCCGGCTGCGCGCCTTCGCCACCGGCGCCACGCTGCAGTTCCTGGTCATCAACATTCAGGCGTTCCAGCGCGACGCCGGGGCGGACGAGGCGAGCGGAAACGTCATCTACCGCGAGCATGACCGCCTCTCCGGTCACGCCCCCATCGAATTTCTGCGGGCGACCAACCCGGTGGTCATCATCGACGAACCGCAGAAGCTGGGCGGCGAGGCCTCCACGGCCGCCATCGCCCGGCTGAACCCGCTGTGCACGCTGCGCTATTCGGCCACCTACGAGCACCCCAACAAGCTCTACCGACTCGGACCCATCGAGGCGCTGGATCAGAAGCTGGTGAAGCGGATCGAGGTCGCCAGCGTGGTCGAGGAGAAGAACTTCAACGAGGCGTTCGTTCGCCTGCTGAAAACCGACGCCAAGAAGCAAACCGCGCAGGTGGCGATCAACGTCGCCGTCGCCGGCGGCGCGAAGCAGAAGAAGGTCACGGTGCGGGCGCACGACGATCTGTTCGTCAAATCCGCCGGCCGCCCGGAGTACCGCGACGGCTACCTCGTCAACGAGATTTCCTTCGCGCCGGGGCATGAGTGGGTCGGGTTCGGCAACGGCGTCCGGGTCGCGCCGGGCGCGGCGGTCGGCGGGCTGGACGACGACGTGATGCGGGAGCAGGTGCGGGAAACGGTGCGCGAGCATCTGGAGAAGGAGCGCGTGTTGCGTCCGCACGGCATCAAGACGCTCTCGCTGTTTTTCATCGACAAGGTCGCCAACTACCGGCAGTACGACCCAGCGACGAAGACGTGGCGGCTGGGCAAGATTGGGGTCTGGTTCGAGGAGGCGTTCCGCGAGCTGAGCGCGCTGCCGGAGCACGCCGGGCTGATTGCGGACCCGGTGGAGCGCGTCCACGGCGGCTACTTCTCGGGCGACAAGAAGGGCGGCTACAAGGACACCCGGGGCGACAGTCAGGACGACGCCGCGACGTACGAGTTGATCATGCGCGACAAGGAGCGGTTGCTGTCGTTCGCGGAACCGCTGCGCTTCATCTTCTCTCACTCGGCGCTGCGCGAGGGGTGGGACAACCCCAATGTGTTCCAGATTTGCACGCTGAACGAGTCGCGCTCGGTGGTGCGCAAGCGGCAGGAGATCGGGCGGGGGTTGCGGCTGCCGGTCAACCAGGCGGGCGAGCGGGTGCGCGACGAGCAGATCAACCGGCTGACGGTGGTCGCCAACGAGGCGTACAAGGTGTTCGCCGAGCAGTTGCAAACCGAATACGCCGAAGATGCCGGCATTCAATTCGGGGTGGCTCCGCGCGAGGCGTTCGCCGCCATCGTCGCCGGCCCGGCCGATGCGCCGGTCCCGCTCGGGCACGATGCTTCGGCGGTCATCTGGGAGCATCTGCGTCAGCGCGGCTACCTCGATGCCGAAGGTCGGGTGCAGGAGGTCTTCGCCCCCGGCGACGCCGATTTCGTGCTGGATGTGCCGGAGCCGTACGAAGCGCTGCGCCCGCAGATCGCGGACGCGATCGCGCGCTACGTCTTCACCGGCCGGGTCGCCAACAAGCGCCGCCGGGCAACGGTGCAGGTCCGCCAGAACGTGCTGCGGGACGACGCGTTCCGGGCGCTGTGGGATCGCATCGCCCGCAAGACGCGCTACCGGATCGATTTCGACACGGACGAACTGGTGCGCTCGGCGGCGGAGCGGATGCGGCAAGCGCCGCAGATATTCGCGCCGGTGATCCGCGTCGAGCATGCCGATCTGGAGGTGACCTACGCCGGCGTCGCGGAGACGATGCGCGCGCAGCGGCTCGCCAGCGTGCGGCGCGACTACGTCATCCCCGATCTGCTGACCCACCTGCAAAACGCGACCGATCTGACCCGCCAGACGCTGGCTCGCATCCTGATCGCCTCCGGTCGCGTCGAGGACGCCCGGGTCAATCCGCAGGCGTTCATCGAGATGGCCGAGCGGGAGATCAAGGATGTTTTGCAGGATCTGATGTTGCTGAATCTCGAATACGAGCCGGTGGGAGCGGAATGGGACATCGGTCGGCTGGAGCAGGAGGGCGGAGCGGCGCTGGTGCGCTACCTCGACAATCTCTACAAGGTGCAAAACGCGAAGAAATCGCCCTTCGACTACATCGAATATCAATCGAAGGTGGAAGAGGCATTCGCCCGCGATCTGGACAACCGCGAGGATGTCAAGTTCTTTGTCAAGCTGCCGGCCTGGTTCAAGGTGGACACGCCGCTCGGCGACTACAACCCGGATTGGGCGATTCTGATGGAACTGGATGGCGAGGAGCGGCTCTACCTGGTGCGCGAAACCAAGGGGTCCGCCGACGCCGACGCGCTGCGCGGCATCGAAGCGAAAAAGATCGCCTGCGGGCGCAAGCACTTTGCCGCGCTGGGTGTGGATTTCGGGGTGACGACGACGGTCGAGGAGATGCTGCGGCCAGTGCTGCAGCGGGCTGCGGCGCGGTGAAGCGCGAGTCGAGGCGTCGAGGAGTAGCAGGTACGGGGCGCACGTCATGAGCCGCGAACGATCTCGTTGCGCAGGTTGGTAGCGAACAGCGAGATCCTTCACTTTCGTTCAGGATGACAAGGATTGAGGGCCGCGGCTGGCCTCCCCGTGTCATCGCAAGCGCCAGCGAGGGATCTCGGCCGCGCATATGCTGGTTTCCGTCGCTCCCCGCCCCCTGCCACCCGGCGCCCGCCCTACGGCTTGACATACCCGTACCCCTCGCGCTGCGCCTGCACCAGTGCCACGACGCCGCCCAGGCTCGTGTTCGCGTCCACGGCGAGGCTGATCGGGTCGATCTTGTGCTCGCGCAGCGCGTTCGGGCAGACGTACAGCTTGACGCCCTTGTCCTGCGCGGCGGCCAACCGCTCGGTGAGGTCGTTGCGGCCCTGCAAGGGGTAGACTCCGGAGCCATCCACCACCACCCGAATGCGCGCGTCCGGCCACTCCGAGGTCAGGTTCTCCAGGTTGGACAGCGTGTAGACCCAGCGGTCGGCGTCCGCCACGTGCAGCACGACCCGAAAGTCCGCCGGCGCGCCCGCCGCCGGCGTTTCTTGCGCGGCCGCCAGCGGCTGCCCCGCCGCCAACCCGGCCACGGCTGCCGCCACCGCTCCCGCCGCCGCCCGCCGGGTCAAACTGAGCGCATGGTCCATGGGAAGCTCCTGTGGGGCGAGTCACGAGTCATGAGTCACACGTCACAAGTGGAGAATGATGGGGCCGGCCGTGTCGCTGCGTTCCGCTCGCGACGCTCATCTCTCTGCTCGTGGCTCGTGACTCGTGACTGGTGACTTGTTCGTACTCCGCAATACGCACAAAAACGGCAGATTCCGGTACAACTCGCGGTCATCCAGCCCGTAGCCGACCACGAAGGCGTCCGGGATGTCGAACCCGGTGTAGCGCACCGGCACGTCCACCAGCCGGCGGGCCCGCTTGTCGAACAGCACGCAGGTTTCCAGACTGGCCGGCTCCCGCTCGCGCAGCCGCCGCACCACGTAATCGAGGGTCAGCCCGGTGTTGACGATGTCCTCGATCAGCAGCACGTGCTTGCCGCGGATGTCGATGTCCAGATCGCGCACGAAGCGGACCCGGTCGCTGGCCGCTTCCCCGCTCTGCGGGCGCGCCACCGACAGATAGTCGATCGCCAGGGGGCGGGTGATGGCGCGGGCGAGATCGGCCAGGAAGAAGGTGACGCCTTTCAGCAACCCCACCAGCACCAGCGAGCGCCCGGCGTAGTCGGCCGAGATGCGCGCTCCCAGCGCGGCCACCCGAGCGGCGATCTCGGCCGGGCTGGCGAGAATGCGTTCGATGTCGGCGGCCGGCAGGGAGGTGATCTCCACCGCCCCGTAGCCGAAGCGGGCCAGCAGATCGGCGAAGTCGCGGCGGGTCACCAGCGCGATCTGGACATCGGGGTGCAGCTCGCGCAGCCGCCGCAGCTTGCGGTGTTTGCGCACCAGCAGCCGCTGGCTCATGGTGGTCAGTTCGACGTAGAGATCGCGCTCCGGCAGGTAGAAATCGGGGCGGAACGCTTCGGTCACCCGGTCGCCGCTCCAGACCAGCGGGAAGGCGGTCGGTTCGTAGTCCCAGGCGATGCGGTAGAAATCGAGCAGGCGAGCGAATTCGCGCTCGGTGGGGTGCTGAAAGCGGGGGCCGGGGCCGTCCTCGCCGAGGGCGGCGGGGTTGCTCGGGGCGGTGGGGCGGGGAGTCGCCATCGCGCGGCCGGCGCTAGACGCCGTAGCGGTCGCGCGCCTTGGTGGTGACGGCGATGGTTTCCGGGCCGCCGTCCGGACCCGGTTTGCGGGCGATGAAGCCGCGCCGCTGCTGCTCCGCGATCCAGGCGGCATCGAGATCCATCGTCGCCGCCAGCGCCTCGAACTCGGCGGCGGGGCGGCTGGGACCGGGTTCCACGGCGGCGGCGTAGAAGGCGCGGCGGGCGGCTTCGGCCGGGGTGTCCGGGGTGAGACGCAGGCGCTCGACGATTTCGCCGCGCTCCAGCGCGTCGACGATCTCCGGAATGTCCTGGGGGGTGACTCCGCTGTAGATGACGTCGTCCGGGTAGATGAGGAGGTTGGGGCCGATGTCGCACAGGTCGATGGAGCCGCAGGTGTTGACGAACAGGCGGTGACCGAGACCGCGTTTCATCACCTCGCGGCGCAGCTTCATGATGACGTCGTTGGCTCCCCGCTGGGCGCAGTGCGAGGCGGTGCAGGCGAGAACGTGGTGGTCGGCCCAGTACATGAACGCTCCTCAGGGGCGAAGCGGGCGGGCGGGAGTTCGCAGGGCCGGCGGCCGGCGGCGCGGCTCAGCCGAATTGATACTGAATCCCGAAGCCGCCGCGCGGGTAGGTCCATTCGATGTTGTCGAAGACGTGGCAGACGATGCGGCAGGCGCCGCACTCCACGCAGCCTTCGTAGCTGTAGATGACGCGGCCGTCGGCGGCCGGGGCGTAGCAGTTGGCCGGGCAGCAGTTGATGCACTGCTGGCGCTCGCACTGCAGGCAGACGTCGTGGTCGATGATCCGGATGTGGGCGCGGCTGGCGTCGACGTGGTAGGTGTTCAGGGCCAGTTTGCGCTCGATCGCCGCCGGGTCCAGAATGCGGGCCCGGCGGGGGGTCGTGGTCATGCCGGTCGCTCCCGGGTGGTGTGCGCGGCGTCGTCTGGGGTCGAGTCTACCATGCGCGGTGGGTCTCGCCGGGCGGGGGCGATTCCGCCTCGGGTTCGTGGGGGCGCAGGCGCTGGTGCAGCCACAGGATGACCGCCAGCAGGGTGACCGCGCCCATCACCAGCGTGCCGGAGGCGAGCAGGAGCGCTTGCGTGTCGCTCAAACCGGAGCCGGTTCCGCCGACGCCCAGCGCCGCCAGATGCTGGGCGGCCTGCGCTTGGCTCTGGGCGCGCCAGGCGGCGTCCAGTTCGTCCAGACTGACCCCCAGCGCCTGCTGCACGGCGTCGTCGTAGGAGACGCCGTCGCGGAACACGGCGATCAGCTTGGCGAGCCCATCTTCGCCGTGGGTGGCGATGATGTATTCGACCACGCTCATGCTTTCGGCGTAGGCCAGCATGGTGGCGTTGGCGTCGTAGGGGAACTGCCCGTTGAGCGTGCGCAACCGATCCAGCTTGCCGGCGGCGGCGGCATCGCCCAGGCGCCGCCACAGCGACGCCGTGCCGGTTCCCTGCACGCTGGTGGCCAA
>JADLCW010000090.1 GCA_020847015.1 Thermomicrobiales bacterium
CCAGCCGGCGGCATTCGCCGCCTGCCGTCCGGCGTGGCGTCGATCGTTTCGTGGCGTCCTGAGCCGCCCCGCGCGGCCCTGCGTGACGCCCCAGCGCGGTCTCGCGTTCGACGCCGCGCCTTCTGCGCGCCCAGCGCCGCGCGCCTTCGCCAATCACACGCACGGTCGCCAAACCCCGTCGCCTCCGCCCGGAACGACCCGGGTCCGCGCCGCGGCCAACGCGGGAGTGACACGGTGCTGTCAGCCGGGCAACGAAGCGTGTCCGGGCGCCGGGCACGGCGTCGTGACGCTGGCGTCATGGCCGCGGGTCATCGCTGGGGTCCTCTCGCGTGCTGCGAAGCCGTTCGGCCGAGCATCCGCGCTGTGCTCGCATCTGCTCCGAAATGTCGCAAGAGAAGCGCGGCCGTAGCCGCGCGCCCCGTCGCTCCCGCTGAGGCTGATCCGCGCGCCGCGACGCCCACCGGGGCGTTCCGCTCGGGATGACCCAGGTCGTTGCCCGCCGCCAAACCCGTCGCATCCGCTGAGGCCAACGCCGGTCGCCGCGCGGCGGACCAGCCCGTGGCGGCAGCCGCGCGATCCGCCGCCAGCCCCATGGCGACCCCCGCGGGATGACCCGCGCGGAGCCGCCCGGCCCCGCCGCTTGGCGTCCGCTCCCCCACGATCCGAAAGGAGACCCCATGCCCGCCGCACCTGCCCGCCGACCGGTCGGCATCGCCCAGCCGGCCGCCGCGCTCGCCGCCGCCGACGAGGAGCGCCTGCGCCGCTACGCGACCGCCCTCGCCCTCTCTGAAGGACCCCCGCCCGCCGGCGCCGGTCGCCGCGACGAACCGCGCCTCAGTCTCAACTACGCGCGGGCCTTGGTCCGCAAAACCGCCGCCTACGTCTTCCCCGGTCCGGTCACCTTCCGCACCCCGCCCGGAGCCGGTCCGCCCGCCGCGGCAGCCCGCGCCGAAACCGCGCTGGCCGCCCTCGTCGCCGATCTCGATCTGGCCGCGCTGGATGTCGGGCTGTGCATGGACGCCGCGGTGCTGGGCGACGCCGCCGTCAAAATCACCTGGGACGCCCGCGCCGCCGCGCCGCTCGTCGTCCCGGTGGACCCGGCCACCCTCGCGGTGGGCGCCGCCGCCGACGACCCCCGCCGCATGCTGACCGCCACCCAACGCTACGGGTTGCCGCCGACCCGCCTGCGCGAGCTGGGCTGGCTGGCGGCAGGGCACGAACCACCCCACGATGCGCCGCTGGAGATCGTCGAACGCTGGACCCCCGCGCGCTGGCAGGTGGAAGTCGCCGGGCAGCTCGTGCGGGACGAAGCCAACCCCTACGGCTGGCTGCCCTACGTCGTACTGCCGAACGCGCCCCGCCCCCATCAGTTTTGGGGCGAAAGCGATCTGATCGATCTCGGCGATCTCTGCCACGAGATCGAACGCCGCGTCGGGGTGCTGAGCCGGGTGCTCGATCTTTCCGGCGCGCCCATCGCGGTGCTGGAAAACGTGGACGGCGCGGATGGCATCGGGGTCCGCCCCGGCGCGGTGTGGGAGTTGCCGGAAGGAGCCCGCGCCTACCTGCTCGATCTGTTGAGCGGCGGTGGCGCGGAACTGCACGTCCGCTATCTGGACCTGCTGTTTCGCGCCCTGCACGACCTCAGCGAAACCCCGCGCACCGCCTTCGGCGACGCCGGGCGCAATCTCTCCGGGGCCGCGCTGGAAGTCGAAGTGCAACCGCTGCTGCAAAAAGTGGCGCGCAAGCGGCGCGGCTGGGACGCCTTCTACCGCGAGCGCAACACTCGCCTGCTCGATCTGCTGGAGCGCCACGGCGGGCAACCGCTGGGCGGCGTGCGCCGCACCGAAGCGATCTGGCCCAGCGTGCTGCCCAGCGATGTGGACGGCGCGGTGCGCAATGCCGCCCTCCTGGTGCGGGAGGGGATTCATTCCCGGCGGACGGCCATCGCCACCCTGGGCGGAGCGGACCCGGACGGGGAATTCGCCCGGGTGCGGCACGAGGCGGCCGCCATCGCCGCGCCCGGTCCACTCGCCCCCGCCGCGCCATCCAGTGAGGAGGAACGCGCCCCATGACCACCCGCGCCGAAACCCGCGCCGCGCTGCGGTTGCGGCTGAACGACGCCGGCTCCCCCCCGCTGTGGTCCGACCCCGCGCTGGACGCCGCGCTGACCGACGCTCTGCGCCGCTACGGCGCGGCCTTCCCCAAGGAGCAAACCCTGCTGGTTTCCGTCAGCGCCGGCGCCCAGTGGATCGCGCTGGGAGCCAACGCGGTCGATCCGGCGCGCATTCTCCGGGTCACGGACCCAAACGGCGTCGCCATCCCCCGCCAGGATGAGCGCGATCCGAACCCGGCCGGTCAGTGCTGGCGGGCGTGGGCCGACGGGCTCGCGCTGACGCGCCCGGCGCGCGGCGGGCTGTGGCGCATCGATCACCGGACGACCCGCGCCGCCCCCAGCGACGATGCCGCCCCGCTGGATCTGCTGCCCGGCGACGAACCGCTGGTGCTGGCCTGGGCGCTGGCGGCGCTGCTGGAAAGCCGGGCCGTGAGCGACGCCGTGCGCGGCGCGCCGGCGCGCGACGGAGTGGCGGTGTTGGCGGCGGCAGCCTGGCGAGACGCGGCCGCGCTGCTGGCCGCCCGTCGCCGCCGGGCGCGCATGGCCACCTGAGCCGCGTCGCACGCAGCGCGCAGGACGACGGCGAGTGGCGACCTGAGCCGCGCCGCACGCAGAGAGGGGGACGACCATGCGCGAGAACCGGGCGGGAACCCCGCACGCGGGGTGGAGCACGCGAGCGGACGAACCGCCGGGACCATACGCCGCCAAACCGCTGGCGGTCGCGCTCGGCGCGCGGCTCCAGCGCGAGCGGCTGCGCGCCGGACTCAGCCAGACGGCGCTGGCGCGCCGCGTCGCGGTGGCGCGGCCGACGGTGGGGCGGTGGGAACGCGGCGAGCGCCTGCCGCCGCTGCCGGCGGTGTACCGCCTGGCCGCCGTGCTGGGAATCGCGGTGCGGATGCTGTTGCCGACGGAGGATGAAGCGGAGTGAGCGAGCGAGCGGATATCGCCCTGGGCGGAGCGGCCTACCCGATCCTGCCCGGCGGCTACAAACGCGAATCGGTCGGGCGCGTGCCGAGCGCGCTGCACCGCGTCGAAGTCACGGCGCTGGAAACCGGACTGCTGCGCGCCGCCGGCAGCGCCGGCGGCTGGTCGGGGTTGGCGGTCGGCCCCGGCGCGCAGCGCCTCGGCGTCGAACCGTGGCCGCAGAGCGTCTCGGCCAGCGACGCCACCATCGCGGCGGCCACCCCCAAACCGGGCTACGGCGTGCTGCCCCGCGCCGTCATCGGCGACGCCGCCTACTTCGCGCTCGGCAAGAACCTGTACAAGTTCGGCGCGGGGTCGGACGCCAGTTGGTCGGCGGCGACCTTCGTCAAGGATTGCACGGAGACGATTTCGGCCGTCATCGCCTGGAAGGGGATGGCGATCGTCGGTCGCGGTCCCTTCTACGACGGCTACTGGTATTTGCCGGGAACCGGCGCGTTGAGCACCTGGCGCGCCGGAGAACGGGTCGCCCACGGCGTCACGTCGCAGGGCGCGCTGCACTACACCAACGATCTGCCCCACTACAGCACCATCCCCAGCCAGCAGGAGCAGCTCCGCATCGGCGTCACCCGCTACGACGGGACGGTCTGGACCGACACCCGCCGCGTCGATTCCCGCATCCGCCAACTGCTCATTCACAACGGCCGCGTCGCCATCCTGACCAACTCCTCGGTGCAATTGCTGGGCGGTCAGGAATATCAGGGCACGGCGGCCAACCCGGTCGCCTACTGGGTCGGCGATCCGCAAGGCGGCACCACCTACGGATCGAACGCCACCGCCGAGGATCTGACCTTCGCCGAAAGCTTCCGGGGCAAACTCTATACCTGGCTGGGCGGCCGCATCGCCTCCTGGGACGGCGCCCAAGCCAACGCCGGCTGGGTCTACGAAGGCCCCGAAGGCACGGTCTGCTATGGCTCCTGCGTGGCCGGCGGCCGGCTCATCGTCTCCCTGGCCAACCGCTCCGGCATCGTCGAAGTGTGGGCCACCGGCGGCGACGGCGACTGGTGGCGGATCGGCGCCGACAGCGGCGCGGCCCGCCTCTGGCCGACCAACGTGGCCGGCTGCGGCGGCGTCGATTTCGTCTGCTTCGTGCCGGAGAGCGGCACGCTGGAACGCTACCGCATCGTGGCGCGCGGTTCGTCCAGAACCGCCTGGTCGGCCGCCGCCAGTTGGGTGTCTCCCCTGCTCGACCTCGGGGACCGGATGACCCCGAAAGCCTGGCGGCGGGTGGAAGCCGAATTCGCCAACCCCGACGGTCGGGCGTGGGGGTACGGCGCGCTCAGCGTCTCGCTGGACTACTCGATCGACGCCGGCAAGAACTGGACGCAAGCGGCCACCCTGACCACCGCGGCCGCCGCCGATCGCGTCTGGCGTCTCGCCGCCGATCTGCCGAGCGGGGTGCTGGCGACCACGCTGCAACTGCGCGTCCGCTGGGCGGATGTCACGAACTGGACCCCCGTTCTCTGCGGAGCGGCCGCCGAGGGGTTGCCCATGCCCGCACCGGGCCGCCGCCGCCGCTGGCAACTCCACATCACCTGCTCGGATCGGGCGGTGAACCGCGCCGGCGGCCGGCTGGAGCGCACCGGCAAGCAACTGGCGGCCGATCTGTGGGCCGCCTACGACGCCGGCGCCGTGGTGCAACTGATCGACGTGGACGACCGCGACGGGGACGACCCGCGCGACGTGCGCATCATCCGGCTGGTGGAGAAAGCGGGGAAGGCCAGCGATCAATGGCGATGGGGCGAAACGGTGCTGGAGGTCGACGTGCTGGAAATCTGAGCCTGTCCGCGCCCGACCCCCGCCGGATTCCCGCATGGGCGCGGTTCGCGCCTGCACCCCTGAGCCCGTCCGGGCCCGGGCTGACCCCGTTCGCCGCGCTCGCCTCGCGGATCGTCGCCCCTGAGCCCGTCCGCACCCGGCCCGACTGGTGTGATTCCCGGTCGCCCCGCTTTGGATCGCCCCGCGTCCGGCGACCCGGGTTCCGCCGTCGGATCGCCGCGTCGTCGCCGCGCCCCACCCCGTGTCATCCGGAGCGGAGCGAAGGATCTCGCGCTCGGCGGCGCACCATCCACTCCAACACCGCCCCGCCGCTCCCAGGCGTCCGCGTCGCCGGCAAGAACCCCCCAGCGAAAGCCTTGGCGCGGCGGTCCATCTGCGACCGGGACCAGCGCTCCGCGCGGGACTGACCCGAATGCCGCGCGATGCGCCGGCGCGCAGCGTGGGGCGGCGCATGCGCCCC
>JADLCW010000091.1 GCA_020847015.1 Thermomicrobiales bacterium
CGACGCCCAGGTCGTCCTCGTCCGCGATTCCTCCGGGCTAGGGTTCGAGGACGAGTTCGTCGACCTGACTGTGGCGGCCCACACCTTGCGCGTCATCGACAGTTTGTACGATTGGTTCGATCGCCTCGGCGCTTCGCGCCCGGATATCCGGTTGGTGCTGCACAGTGGCGACCGGGTCACGCTCGAAGGTGTCGATCGCGGGGCGATGGTCGCCACCATTCGCCGCGATCAACCTTGGGTGGAGCGGACCATCCCGAAAGTAGGCGAGCACGAGCCCATGTATCCTGAAAGCCCGGCCACCACGCCCGGTGAACCGCTCGGAACGTCTATTGACGCTGCCGGCAGCAATGCGCCGGATGTCAATGTCGACATGCGCCCCGACTCCGGGACGGTCGCCGTGCCGGAGATGACGCGTCGGATTGTGATGCGCGGCATCAACGATATCGCGATCAACGTCAACGATATGCCCAAGGCCGAGCGCTTCTACGAGGAGTTTCTCAATCTGCACCTCGAAGGGCGTGCGCGTATTGATGCCGACGGCGTCTACCATGAGGTCGGACCGGGATTCGACTGGGTGGAAGCGATCCGGGAGGGGCGACCGGCGGATGCCTGCTACCTGCGCAACGGTCCAGTAGCGTTGGTGCTGCGGCGGGTTGGACGCGGCGCAAGACTGGATCGCGGCGTGGTCGATCACATCTCGGTCGCGGTGGACCCCGCATCGTTCACGATTCTGAAGGCCGAGGCGCTGGTGCGGCCGCTGACGATCGTGGCCAACACCGCCGACACGTTTCGCTTCCGGGACCCCTTCGGGCTGGTTTGGGAGATCACGGCGACGGCGAGCGCGATGCTGCCCGGCGCCCAGGCGTAGGGCAATGCTGGACACCTATCGAGATTTGATTGACGAGTTGCTGGGTACACCGCAGACGGTGCGCCAACTGGTGACGGCCGGATCGGTCACTCCGAAAGCGGCGGCGCTGATCGCTCAGACGCGCGACCGCGACCGCCTCGAGCTCGTGCGGCTCAACCGCATGCTCCACGAGACCGCGCCATATTTGCCTCCGATCCGGGAATTGGCGGCCGAACCGGTCGGAGACATCGAAGCGACGCTGGCGGAGATGGAGCAGGCGCGCGGCGATCTGATCTCCCTGCTGATGAATCTCACCCTCAAGGACTGGGAGCGGACCGCCACCGACGATGTCGAAGGCGAGATACTGTTGGCCGACGAAGTAGAGCGTCACGTCGAGTTCGATGAATCCCAACTCGCATGCATCCGCACCGCGCTCGGTGGAGACGGCGAGTGAGCCGGAGGGCGCCTGCGCCGTGCCGGTCCGGTCTGTGAACGATGCGACCGTGTCGGCTCCGATCTCTGCTGTCAGCGGCCGACTGCCGGTGGTGGTCGTTGGGGCTGGCCTGGCGGGGCTGGTCTGCGCGTCGGCGCTGCACGAAGTCGGCCAGCCGGTTCTGGTGCTGGAACGAGCCGACGAGGTTGGTGGACGCGTCCGCACCCGTCGTCATCCAGAGGGGTTTCTGCTCGACCGGGGGTTTCAGGTGCTGCTGGACGCCTATCCAGCGGCCCGGCGCTGGATTGACCACCCGGCGCTGCGCCCGCTCCCCTTTGATGCCGGAGTATGGATCTGGAGCGGCCGGCGGCTGCTTCCGCTAGTTGACCCAGTGCGTCATCCGGAATCGATTGTGCGCGACGTGACGGCGCCGCTTTTCGGCCTGGACGACAAGGCGCGTTTGGTGAAGTACGCATTGGCGGCCCGCCGTGCCGATTGGCAATCGGCAGCGGAGGCGGGGTCCGGCGAGATGGCAGGCGTCACGGCAGTCGAGGCGCTCAGGGCCGCTGGTTTCAGCCCCGCGTTCATCGAGCGATTCGCGCGTCCGTTCTGGGGCGGCATCACTCTCGATCCGGAGCTACGGCAATCGGCTGGGCCAATGCTGTTCACCTTGAAAATGCTCGTGCAAGGTCGGGCGGTGCTGCCGGCGGAAGGTGTCGGGGCAATGCCGCGTCATTTGGCGCAACGGCTGCCGCTTGAGTCGCTGCGGATCGGTGTAACGGTGGACGATCTGGCGTGCGAGGGCGGCTCCGTTCGTGGTGTCCGCGTTGGCGGCGAGACGATCGCGGCAGCGGCAGTTGTCGTTGCGACCGACCCGCCGGAGGCGCGACGTCTGACCGGCGTGACGTCATTGCCCGATGCCTCGGCCGGGTTGGGCAGCCTGACCGTTTATCTGACGGGTGAGCGCGATCCGCGACTGGGTCGTCGGCTGGCGCTCGACGGTACGGGACAACTGACGCTCGATCACCTGGCCGATCTCTCAGCCGTGCAGCCGAATTACGCACCGCCAGGGCGCCGCTTGCTTGCGGCGACGATCCTCGGCGATGCGCTGGCGGGCGGCGACAGCGCGCTGGCGGACCGCACCCGGCGCGGCGTGGCGACGATGCTCGGTCATGATCTGGCTGATTGGCAAGTGCTGGACGTGGTTCGCGTACCGTTCTCGCAGTTTGCGCAGCCGCCTGGCATTTACGAACGGCGGCCGACCAACACGACCGGTCAAGCCGGATTGTATCTGGCGACCGAAGCGACGGTCGATTCGAGCTACAACGGGGCGATCCTGAGCGGGGAAGCGGCGGCTCGGGCCGTGTTGCGCGACCAGGCGCGAGCGAACCAGCGCAAGCGGCGGCGTTGAAAGCCCCGTGATTGACGAGAGATGACGGACGAGCGCCGGTAAGGACGAAACCATGCAACATGGCGAGTACAAAACGCCCGGAGGCAAATTGATCGCGGTCGATTTCGTGGTGGTGGACGCCAAGTTGACGGATGTGCGCGTCACCGGTGATTTCTTCCTCTATCCGGATGAGGCGCTGGACGACATCACCGGGTCGCTGGAAGGGGTCTCGGTGGAGGCGACCGAATCCGAACTGGCCGAGCGCGTTCGAATCGCCATGCGGCGCGGTGCGGAACTGGTGGGATCTTCCCCGGAGGCGATCGGGACTGCGGTGCGCCGTGCGCTGAAAGCCGAGGAGATCGACCGTGCCTGAGCGCGCCTCCCCATCTCTGGAGACTGCCGAGCAGCGCTGGCTCCAGCACGAGTGGCGCGTGATCGGTCCGGAACCGCGCGCTCCAAACATGAACATGGCGCTGGATGAAGTGCTGACCGAGCGCGTCGGGCGCGGCGAGCGACCGCCGACACTGTGGGTGTGGGGGTGGAGTGCGCCGTGCATCGTGCTGGGTCGGTTCCAGTCCGTCCGCAACGAGGTGAACGAAACCAATGCGGTGGCGAATGGCGTCGAGATCGTGCGACGCATCAGCGGCGGGGGTGCGATGTTCATCCAGCCGGAAGGAGCGATCACCTACTCGATTCTTGCTCCGGATTCGCTGGTGGCGGGACTGACCTTCCCGGAGTCGTACGCATTTCTGGATTCGTGGGTGGTGCGGGCGCTGCACGGGCTTGGCGTTGAAGCCCGCTACGAGCCGCTCAACGACATCACCTCGGCCGGGGGCAAAATTGGTGGCGCGGCGCAGGCGCGGCGCAACGGAGCGGTGCTCCACCACACCACCATGGCGTACCAAATGGATATCCCCTTGATGCTGCAGGTGTTGCGCATCGGTCAGGAGAAGCTGAGCGACAAGGGCACCCGTTCGGCGGACAAACGGGTCGGACCGCTGCGGCAGCAGACTGAGCTGCCGCGCGATGAGATCATCAGCCATCTGCTGGATGAGTTTCGCCGCAGCTATCCGAGTCGCGAGGATGCGCTGACGGCAGAGGAGATCGAGGCGGCCGAGCAACGGGTGCGTGAGCGGTTCGCAACGCGCGCCTGGACGCATATTCTGCCCTAGCGAACTCGGAAAACGGTCGCGTCACGGCGCAACGGGCCGAGGTGGTGCGCGATCTTATCCGCGTCCGGCGCCGTACGAACGGGCGATAAACCATATGATTGTGGCTACTCGCGCGGATTGCGCCTCTGGTTTTCAGATGCTTGCAATGGTTGCGCTGAAACGTGGGCGGAGCGCGGTGCGTTGGAGAAGGGGAACGTCTGATTGAGGGGTCAGACCGGGGAGTGCGGGGAGCAATATGGATGGCAACCGGTTCGATAATTTCGCGCGGACGCTGGCGGGAGGCCGCAACCGCCGCGAGGTGATGAAGGGGCTTGTGGCCGGCGCGGCCGCTTGGGCGTTCGGCGCGTCCTTGCCGCACCGGGTCGCGGCGCAACAAAACGTGCCGCTCGGAGGGCGCTGCTCGGCGTTCGGTGCGAACGCGGAGTGCAGTCAGGCCGGGACGCCAGCCGGCGGTGTCGGCGTCATCTGCTCCGACAATGGCATCGCGCGGGATGGCTCGTTCAATTGCTGCCGCAACGCGGGCGGCATCTGTAGTGAGGACTACCAGTGCTGCGGCGGCGCATTTTGCGTGAATGGCTTTTGCGGCGGATCGGGAAACGCGAGCGGCACGAATGATGGCTCCGGCTCAACGACCGGCGGATTCGCGTTGGGCGCGGAGTGCACCTCGACCAGCCAGTGCAGCCAGAGCGGCGGCTCCGTCGTGTGCGCCGACAATGGCGTGCCCGGAGACGGAGCCAGGAATTGCTGCCGCAGCCAGGGCGGCCGGTGCACGTCCGACATGCAGTGCTGCGCGTCGCTGTATTGCGTGAGCGGTGTCTGTGGCGGCGATACGTCTTCGACATCGAGTCTGCCGCTCGGCGCGGAATGCGCCTCGACCAGTCAGTGCAGCCAGAGCGGCGGCTCCGTCGTGTGCGCCAGCAACGGCATTGTCTCCGACGGCGCATTGAACTGCTGCCGCAACGAAGGCGGGCCATGCGTCGGGCTGGAAACCAGCGCCGACTGTTGTGGTGGACTCTATTGCGTGGAGGGGATCTGCCGGCAGACCACGCGCGACGGCGGATTCGCACTGGGGGCGCCGTGCAGCAGCACTGAGCAGTGCAGCCAGGAGGGCGGCGCCGTCGCCTGCGCGGACAACGGCATTCCCAGCGATGGCGAGCGCAACTGCTGTCGCTACACCGGCGGCGCCTGCACCGGAGATGTCGGGTGCTGCGCTGGGTTGATGTGCGTCAATGGCGTCTGTGGCGGCACTGCGACAGCTAGCAGCGGATCGTTGCCGCCCGGCGCGACCTGTTCGTCGCGCGAACAGTGCAGCCAGGACGGCGGCGCCACAACGTGCGCCGACAACGGCAACGCGGCCGACGGCGAATTGAATTGCTGTCGCGTCGAGGGCGGCCCATGCGTCGATGACGCCGGTTGCTGCTTCGGATTGGAGTGCGTCGGCGGGCTGTGCAGCAGCGGGTCTGGAGGCACAACGCCGGCCGAAGGGGCCACGGGCGAGCTGCCGCTCGGCGCGGCGTGCACGTCCGACGAGCAGTGCAGCCAGGCAGGTGGGGAGGTCGCGTGCCGCGATAACGGTCTGCCGGGTGATGGCGAGCGCAATTGCTGCCGATATCAGGGCGGCGCCTGCAACAGCGATGCCGGATGCTGCATCGGACACATGTGCGTCGACGGCGTTTGCCAAGGTTGACGGACGCACATGGTCGGAGGCCGGTTCAATTCGCTAGATCCGAACGGGGGCGCGGTGCGCCCCCGTTCGTGATGTTGACGGTGCTTTTACCGATGAGCGTTACTGCCGTCGGCTGTTCGCGAAGCTAGCGAGGAGCATCTAACCCGACCGTGTCGCCTTCCCGCCGCCAGTCAAATCGACCATCCCCCTCGGATGCTCCCGGGCAGGTGGAACCACCGCCAGACGCCATCCCGGGAATCGTGGTGCGCGCCTACGGAAAGTTTTTCGACGTGCAGGTGGCGGATGGCCGAGTGTTGCGCTCCACGGTGCGCGGCTCGCTGCGCCGGCGTCGTCTGCGCACCGATCTCGTCGCGGTGGGGGATCGCGTGTTCGTCACTGACGTGGGGGAGGGCGAGGGACAGATCGAGGCGGTCGCGCCGCGCACACGAGTGTTGGCGCGGCTGGCCCGCCTGACCGACGATGTGGAGCAGGTGATCCTGGCAAATCCGGATCAGGCGCTGTTCCTGTTCTCCGTGCGCGACCCCGAACCGCATCTGCGTATGCTGGACCGCTTTCTGGTGCTTGCCGAGTCGCGCTCGTTGCCGGCGCTGATCGGCGTCAACAAGGTGGATCTGGACGAGGTGGGGACGGGCGGGGAGCCATCGCTGGCGCATCGGCTGTTTGCTCCGTATGAAGGAATCTATCCGGTGCTGTACCTGAGCGCGTCTGACGGAATCGGACTGGAGAAGCTCCGAGAGCGATTGGCGGGGCGCATCACGGCGGTGGCCGGACCATCGGGCGTCGGCAAGTCGAGTCTCCTGAACGTGCTGGATCCCGAAGGCCGGCGCGAAGTGGGGGTCATCTCCGATGCCACCGGGAAAGGTCGCCATACGACGACGGCGACGGTGCTGCGGCGTTTGCCGGGAGAACCGCCAACGTATGTGGCGGATACGCCGGGCATCCGGGCGTTGTCGCTCCAGGGGATCGAGCCAGAATCGCTGGACGAGTTATTTCCGGAGTTCCGTCCGTTTCTGGGGCGCTGTTTTTATCCGGACTGCACGCATCTGCACGAGCCAGGGTGCGCGGTGCAGGAAGCGCTCGCCGCAGGACATATCCCAGTGAGCCGCTTCGAGAGCTACGCGGCGCTGCGAACAGGGTCGTCGGATAGGTAATTTGCCACACCTGCCGACGTGTGCCGCGCTGTTGCCACGGGCCGCCTTGCCCGAGACGCCGATTTCATTCCGAAGTACCCTGGCCCCCCGGCTGGCGTCAGCGTGAAACCGTCAGCACCCGGTCGTCACCG
>JADLCW010000092.1 GCA_020847015.1 Thermomicrobiales bacterium
AGGCCAACGCCGCCTCGCAGCGCCGCCGATCCAGACCACCGGGCGACCGGGCGCCAGCGCGGCTCGATGGTTCGCGGCCGGGCTAGACCGCCGGAAGCGCTCGCTCCAGCAACCGCAGCCAGTTGCCGTGCAGGATGGCGGCGATGTCCGCCTCGGCGTAGCCGCGCCGGCGCAGCAGGGTCGGGATGGTTTGCACGTCGGCGATGGTGTCGAGATCGCGCGGGGTTTGCTCGATGCCGTAGCCGCCGTCCAGATCGGTGCCGAGCGCGGCGTGGCGGGCATTGCCGGCCATCTGGCAGACGTAGTCGATGTGATCGACCACCGCCTCCAGCGTGACCTGCTCGTTGGTCGTTTCGCCGCGAATCCAGTCCGGTTGCAGCATCCAGGCGTCCATCACCGCCCCGATGACGCCGTCGCGCTCGATCACGCGGCGAATCATGACGTCGTCGAGCTGGCGGTCGCCGGGGACCAGGGCGCGGCAATTCGAATGACTGGCCAGCACCGGACCGGCGAAGCGATCCAGCGCGTCATGAAAACTCTCGTCGGTCAGATGGGAAACGTCGAGCATCATGCCGGTCTCGTCCATGGCCCGCAGCAGATCGCGCCCCTTGGCCGTCAATGGACCGGCGCTGCCGGTGCCGAAGGCGTAGGCGCTGGGACCGTAATGGGCCGGTCCGATGATGCGCAGCCCATCCTCCTGCCACAGCCGCACCTGACCCGGGTCCACGATGGGATCGGCGCCCTCCATCAGCAGCACGAACCCGAACGGGGCCGTGGCCGGATCGGCGTCCCATGCCGCGCGCCAGGCGGCGAGATCGTCGCGATTTCGCACCAGCCGAATCGTTCCTTGCCGCGCGAGTTCGCGGTAGTAGGCGAGTTGCCCGTGCGCCTGAGCGTAGGCGATCTCGTGGGTGCGGAAATCCAGCGGCGCGTTTTGACCGTGGTTCTTGCGCGCCAGCACGGTGGCGAAGGCGAGTCCGATCTCGCCGGCGCGCAGATCCGGCAAACCAACCGTGCCCGCGCCGCGCCCCTTGTCGGTCATCCCCTCGGCGCGCTCGATCCGGCGCGTCTCGTGGGCGCTCAGCGCGAGATCGCGATTCCACAGCACGGCGTTCATGGCGAGATCGAGGTGAGCGTCGATGACGAGCATCGGTCCTCCCGGCGCGTGAAAGCGAAGATGGCGTCCGGAATCAAAGGCCCGGCGCGCAAGACGCGGGGCGCGCGGCGATCTTACGGCAACGCCCGCATCCAGTCCGCCTCGGCGGCGATGGTGGTGGGAGCGCCGTGACCGGGGTAGACCGTCGTCTCCGCCGGCAGCTCCAGCAGACGGCGCAGCGAGCGATGCATGGCCGCCGGGTCGGCTCCCGGCAGATCGGTGCGACCGGCGCCTCCCGGAAACACCACATCGCCGCTGAAGATGACCCCCGCCGCCGGATCGTACAGGGCGATATGGAACGGCTCGTGCCCCGGCAGGTGCAGCACCGCCAGGCGATGCCCGCCCAGCGCGATCGTGTCGCCATCGCCGATCGAGCGATCGGGGACCACCGGCGGGATGGCGAAATCGAGTCCACCGAAGAACGTGCCCGGCGCGGCGAGCGCCGCTTCGGCTCCGACCGGTCCCGCGATGGGCGCTTCGCACAGATCGCGCATGGCGACCGCATCGGCGATATGGTCCCAATGGGAGTGGGTCAACACGATCTGACCGATGCGCCACCCCTTGGCGTCGGCGGCCGCCTTGATGATCCGGGCGGTGTTCTGCGGCGCGTCGATCGCGAGCGCCTCGCCCGTGTCAGTGTCCGCGACGAGATAGGCATTGGTTTCGAACGGCCCGCCGGTGAACGTTTCACAGTGCAGCGTCATCCAACCCTCCACGAACGACGAGCCGCGGGAGCCATGACGGCCCCCGCGGCCCGCATCGAGAACGCGCGCGGCGCTGCGGATCAGAAGGTGATCACCGAGCGCAGCGTCTCGCCGCGCTCCATGGCGTGGAACCCTTCTTCCACCTCGTCCAGGGAGATGGTGCGGGTGACGACCCGATCGAGATCGAGCCGACCCTGCTCGTACCAGGTCGCCAGCAGCGGGAAGTCGCGCGTCGGCAGGCAGTCGCCGTACCAGGACACGCGCAGACTGCCGCCGAGATCGAAGAATTTGCCCAGCGGCAATTGATCCAGCGTGGCGGTGGGACCAGCCACCCCGATCATCACGCAGGTCCCGGCGAGATCGCGCGAGAGAATCGCCTGCAGCGTGGTGTCGGGGCGGCCGACGGCCTCGAAGGCGTAGTTGACCCCGTAGCCGTCGGTGAGCGCCTTGATCTGTTCGACCGGATCGCTCTCGCTGGCGTTGACGACGTCGGTGGCCCCGAATTCCTTGGCCCACTCCAATTTCTTGGGATCCACGTCCACGGCGATGATTTTGGTCGCCCCGGCCAGCTTGGCGCCCTGAATGACCGAATCGCCGACCCCGCCGCAACCGAACACGGCCACCGAAGACCCGGGGCGCACGCCGGCGGTGTACAGCGCCGCTCCGACGCCGGTCATCACCCCGCAGCCGATCAGACTCATCTGCTCCGGCGGCAGCGCCGCATCGTAGGGGATGCACTGTTTGGCGTGGACGAGGGTGTGGGTGCAGAAGGTGCCGATGCCCAGCACCGGGGTCAGGGTTTCTCCCTGCATGGTGCGCATCCGCTTTTCGGCGTTGAGACTGGCCGCGCACAGGTGCGGCTGCCCCGCCGCGCAGAAGCGGCACTGACCGCAGGGCGCGCGCCAGGCCAGGATGACGTGGTCGCCCGGCGTGACGTTTTCGACCCCCTCGCCCACCTGCTCGACCACGCCGGCGCCTTCATGCCCGAGCAGGAAGGGGAAACCCTCCGTGCCAAACACGCCGTTCTTGGCCGAGAGATCGGTGTGGCACACGCCGCTGGCGAGGATGCGCACCAGCGCCTCGCCCGGTCCGGGCGCATCGATCGTGAATTCCTCGATCGTCGCCGGCTGACCCGGTGTGCGGGCAATCGCCCCGCGCGCCACAATGGGCTGGTTGCCGGCCGTAGATTCCGCCATGTCGCTCCTCCGGATACGGGTCGTTGCGATCCACTGGGAACATGGTCGGCGGCTGGCCGCCGCGCCGTCAAGGCGTCACGGCGTCGATGCGGGGCGGCGCGTCACTCGCTCGGCTGCGAGGCGGCATGGGACCCGGTGCGGCTGGCCAGATCATCGGGCGGAATGTCCGGATCGGCGGCCATGCGGTTGCTCTCCTCGCCCAGCGCCCCTTCGCCGACGCCCCACTCGTGATCGGGGCGCGGCGTGAATGCCCCGAGTTTCATCAGCGCCGCTTCCTGCCCGGCCTGCGGCAATTCGCCCAGCAGCACCGCCGCCAAATCCTGCGCCTGACGGGAGTCGACCTGGGCTCCCGGAAGCAACCCGAACTCGCCGGCGAACGCCCGGATGACGTGCTCGATGCCGACCCCGAAGGCATTGGCGATCTGGACCGCGCTGAAGGTCGCGGTCAGTCCCTGATCCTCGCCCGCCGGGATGTAGGCCCCCGGACCGGCGAACCCGGTTTTGATGGGTGGCTCGTTCATCATTCTCCTCCGGCCGGTCCGCGACCGGCGCGACCACCATCGATCCATGCGGACCGAGCGGCGCACGTCGCGTGCCCCGGCCGGCGCCGCCGCGTCACGGTCGGCCCTCACCCCGCCGGACCGACCAGCGTGACCTCCGCCTGAGGTTGGTAGGGGCTGACGAAGGTGGCGTCATCCAGCAGCGTGCCGTCGCGCCGCACGCGGCGGCGCATGGTGGCGACCACGCCCGGCTGCGCGATCTGGGCCAATTCGCGCTGACCCGGCGCGAGCGCGGCCGAAACGCGCTCGATCGGGGCGGGCGGCGGAATCGACGCGCCCAGCTTCGGCCCGTCGATGCGCACCTCGTAGCCGGTGGCGGGACCGACCACCTCCGCCGTCAGCCGCTCGCCCTCGATGCCCATCTGTAGCAGCAGCCAGTCGTCGGTGGGGTTGACGAATTGCAGATCGAGCGAGCCGTCGCCCGGCGTCTCCGCCTGGTAGATGGCGGCGTCCATACCCGCCGACCACCCATCCAGCTCGTAGAAACCGAGCCGGAACGAGTGGGGATGCCACTCCGCGAACGGCAACCCGGCCAGCAGCGCCGCGCGGAACACGGTGGTGGACACCTGGCAGACGCCGCCGCCGATATCGCTGGCGAACCAGTCGCCGAGGATGATCTTGCCTTGCACGTAGCCGCGGGCGAGCGAGATGGGACCGAGCGCTGCGTTGAAGGAGAAGATCGCGTGCGGCGGAATGAGCGCCGGCGACAGATTGCGCGCGGCGGCGGCGACGTTGGCCGCCCGCTCCGGCGAGGACCCGACGAAGGAGGACGAGGCGGAGGCGAGCGAGGTGGTGATGCCGAGATCGCCCAGATTGTCGGGGCGCACCGCCGCCGGCTGGTGGATGACCGGCGTCTCCGCCGTTCGCTGCGGCGTCGTCGCCGCCTCGGCGATGCGCTCGGCGAGGGCGATCCGATCGACTTCGACCCCGGCGTACCCGGGATCGATGACATGGAGCCCGTCAGACCAACCCAACGTGGCGTTCCGCGACGGGTGATCCACCTCGGCGGCCACCCGCTCGGCGACGGTGGAGAGCGCCCACGGATCGAGCCACGGCGCGTTCGTCAACGGGTCGTCGGGCAGCACGAGCGCCGCCAGCAACTCCGCCGGCGCTGCCGACCACCCGCGTTCGCCCAGCCGCACCGACACCGGAGCGGTCGTCAGGGCGACCGCCGCATCCCGCACTTCGCGCAGATCCTCCGCCTGGATCGCCGCGACCTGGCGAATCATCGGCAGGGGCAAAGTCGCGTGCTCCAGGCCGCGGATGACGCGCACCACGGCCTCGCTGGCCGTTTCGATATCGACCACCGCGCCGTCGCGCGCCGGCACGATCGTCACGCCCCCCTCGGCGACCGCCAGCCGGGCGTCGCCCGGCGCGCTCGCCGCTTCGCCGCCGATGGCGCGCAGGTAGGCGCGCAGCACCGCAAAATCGACATCCACCGACACCGGAACGGCGCGCCGCGATCCGTTCGGGTCGAGCACCGTGCGGATGGCATCCGCCCAGGCGTCGAATCCGTCCTGACGGCGCAGCGGGGCCAGTGTCGCGTCGTAGTCGATGGCGAGACCGATGTCGCCGGCGGTGGGGCGCCAGGAGCGATCGCCAAGCTGGAAGGTGACCGGCGAGGCCAAAAAAGACGCCAGGCGCTCCCGCAGCAGCGCCGCGGCTTCCGCCGTCGGTCGGCCGCCCAGATCGACGCCGGCGACGATCGTGCCGCCGCGCAGGCGACCTTCGCAGGCTCCGGGGCGCAATGCGAACGCGAGCGCGGCTCCGCCTCCGCCCAGCGCCAGCAGCGCCGCGCGGCGGTTGACCGGCGATCCGCCGGCGGCGAGCGTTGGACGGATGCGCCGCCCCCGCGCCCGGGCGGCGGGTTCGGGATCGCCCGCCGCATCGGGCGCGGCGTCGTGGTGAACGGCGGCGAGCACGCGAACCGCGGCTGGCGGGGGAGACCCAGAATCTCCGGTATGACGCGACACGCGCTGCCACGATTCCGCCAGCAGATTGTAGAAGCGCGGCGCCAACCGATCCCCCCTCCCGCCGATCCCCTCCGACGTTGCCCGCACCCTTCCGGCGTCCGCCCCCGCGAAGGCGTACCCCGAGCGTCTGGGCGAACGCGGCCCCGATGATGGTCCCGCCGGACGGCGATCACGTCAATGCTTCCCTATTGATACCACGGTTGCGGCGCCACCGCCGATGCCCGACGCCCCCGGCGACCGGGCGGGGTGGGGACGGCCACGCTGCGGGGAGATCGAGCAACGCCGGCGGAGCCGCATTGTCGTATCATTATGGAGAGTTCACCAGTGCGTTCTCGTGGTTCTCGGGTTTTCCGACGCCGCGTCTCCGGACGGCAGGGAGTCTTGCCCATGCCCGAGGTTCGCGACCTCCTCGACGCGTTTCTGATCGGCGCCTTCCTGTTCGGTCTGGTGCTGACGACGGCCACGCTCCTGCTGGGGGTGGGCGATCTCGGCGCGCACGGCCCCCACGGCGGCCATCCCGGCGGTGATGGTCACGATGGATTCCTGTTGCCGTTCGGTCTCTCCGCGCTGCTGGTTTGCCTGACCTGGATCGGCGGGCTGGGTTTCATGTTGCGGCGAGTCGCTGACTGGCCGGCGCCGCTCGCGCTGGCGGTCGCGGCGGCGGCTGGCGTCATCGCCGGCGCATTGGTGCAGCGCGGGGTGCGCGCTCTGAGCGACTCCGGACAGGCCTTGCTCGATCCCGAACGGTACCGGTTGCCGGGTTCCATCGGCCACGTGAGTTCGCCGATTCGCGCCGGCGGCGTCGGCGAGGTGGTGTACGAGCAAGCCGGGGTGCGACAGGTGGTCGCGGCGCGCGC
>JADLCW010000093.1 GCA_020847015.1 Thermomicrobiales bacterium
CGGGCTCGAAGCCGGCCCCCGTCTGGACAAGGCCGACTTCCTGGCCCACGACGACGAGATCTCGGGCTACATCCTCCACTGGGACGGCGAACCCAAATTCAACAAGGAGATACCCACTTGGCGGCCGAACGCCAACTCCCCGATTCAGCCGCTGCCGATCCCGCCGATCAATATGGGAAACATGGTCGGCGGCACCAGTGTCCACTACGGCACCCAAAGTTGGCGCTTCCGCGCCGATGATTTCAAGGTGCGTTCGACGACGGTGAAGCGCTATGGCGAAGCGATGCTGCCGAAAGACACGACGCTGGTCGACTGGCCGCTCTCCTACGAAGACCTGGAGCCGTATTACGACAACGTCGAGCGCCTGATCGGCGTTTCCGGGCAGGGCGGTTCGAACCCGTTCGCCTCCCCGCGCGCCCGCGACTATCCCATGCCGCCGTTGGCGCCGTTCGGCTACGGCGAGATGGCGCGGCAGGGGATGCTGAAGCGGGACTACCACCCCTTCCCGCAGCCAACGGCGATCATCAGCCAGGATTACGACGGCCGGCCGGCCTGCACGCTGTGCGGTTTCTGTGGGTACTTCGGCTGCTGGAACGATTCCAAGTCGAGCACGTTGGTGTCGGCCATTCGTCATGCCGAAGAGACTGGCAAACTCGACATCCGCCCGAACAGCCGGGTGACGAAAATTCTCAGCAATGACAAGGGGCAGATCACCGGCGTCGAATATCTCGACGATCGCGGCCAGAAGCAGATGCAACCGGCCGGCGTGGTGATCCTGAACACCTACGTCTACGAGAACGTGCGGTTGCTGCTGCTGTCGACTTCCGACTACTACAAAAATGGATTGGCCAACAACAGTGGCCAGGTCGGCAAGAACTACATGTCGCACGCCTATGTCTCGCGGGCCGGGTTGTTCCCGGGCAAGGCGCTCAATCTCTGGTCGGGCACCACCGGGCAGGCCGTCGCCATGGACGACCTGAATGGCGACCACTTCGACCATACCGGGCTCGGTTTCATCCGCGGCGCGGTGATCTTCGCCAGCAACGGCGATCTGCCGATCGGCAAATCGCGGAGCGTCGCTCCCGGCGTGCCGCAATGGGGAGCAGCGTACAAACGCTGGCTCCATGAAAACGCCGACTCGGTTGGCGAGGTGTTCGCGCAGGTCGAGCCGTTGCCCTATACGACGAATTTCCTCGATCTGGACCCGAACAAGAAAGACCCAATCGGAATGCCGGTCATCCGAGTCACCTACGAGTTCAAGGAGAATGAGAACACCGCGACCACCTATATCGATGGCAAGCTCGCCGAGCTGATCCGGGCGATGGGCGCCACCGAATCCTGGCCCGGCTTCCCGGCGCGCACCCCCGTACCGGTCAACAGTCATGCCTATGGCGGCACCCGCATGGGCGACGATCCGGCGACCTCGGTGGTGGACAAGCACGGACTCGCGCACGAGGCGCCGAACCTGATGGTGCTGGGCGGCTCGGACTTCCCGGCCAGTTCCGGCTACAACCCGACCGAAACGATCGAGGCGCACGCCTGGTTTGCCGCCGAGCACCTGGCAAAGCATCTCAACGACATCGCCGTCTGACCGCTGGCCCCGGGCGGCGGCTGCCGATGCCGGTCATCGGCAGCCCGGCCGTACTCGGGATCACCCGGTCGCCGCAGGGCCATCGTCAGAGCTGGGGAGTCGCCATGTTCGGGCGGGACATCAGCCGTACTGCGCCATCTGGTTCGGCGATCAGGGCGCGGCGGGCGATGCCGACGAACAACCCGTGATCGACGACGCCGATGACCTCCTTGATGGCGACGCCCAGCGCCGCCGGATTGGGAATCGGCTGCCGCGCGCAATCGAGGATGAAGTGGCCGCCGTCGGTGCGCGCCGGGCGGCCATTTTCGTCGCGCCGCAATGTCGCTTCCAATCCTAGATCGCGCAGGCGACGCTCGGTATGAGGCCAGCCGAAGGAAACGACCTCGGCCGGCAGCGAGAATCGCGTGCCCAGCACCGGGCTGAGTTTTTCCGACGAAGCCACGATCAGGTAATCATCGCAGGCCAGCGCCACCAGCTTCTCGTGCAGCAGCGCACCGCCGCCGCCCTTGATGACATTCAGCTCGGGGTCGATCTCGTCGGCGCCATCGATACCCAGATCGAGCCGCTCCACCTGATTGAACGAGAGCAGGGGGATGCCTAGCTCGCGCGCCAGTGCTGCCGTGCGCGCCGAGGTGGCGACGCCGGAAACGCGCAGCCCGGCAGCCACGCGAACGCCGATCTCGCGCACCACGGCGGCGGCGGTCGTGCCCGTGCCGAGTCCCAGCAGCATGCCGTCGCGCACTTCGGCGGCGGCGACGCGGGCGAGTTCGGACAAGCGCGTGCTGCGATCCATGGCGGCATCGTACCTGAATGGCAACCCCGGCGCGGCCCGGGCGCCTTCGATCCGGGAGGGATTAGCGGATGACGGAGAGCCGGGCCGCCGCGGCGCGATCCACGATCCAGAGCAGATCGCCGACCGGGCGCACGCCTTGCGCCGGCAGTCGGTCCACATCCTCCGGTCCTTCCAGCACCTCGGCCAGCGGTTCCGCCTTGGCGGCGCCCCCGATCAGAAACACCACCCGCCGGGCGGCGTTGATGAGCGGGTAGGTGAAGGTGATGCGCTGGGCATCGAGTTTGGTCACGAAATTATCGGTCACGATGCGGTCGGCAACCCGCAAGGCGGGAGTATGGGGAAACAGGGAGGCGGTGTGGGCGTCGTCGCCCATGCCCAGCAGAATGAGATCGAAGGCGGGCACGGCCGGCTCCAAGGCGCCGGTGGCGGCATGGATCGTCGCCGCGTAGGCGGCGGCGGCGTCGGCTGGCGACGGCAGCATGGTGTCCACCGGGTGGATGTGGGAGCGCGGAACCGGCACGTGGTCGAGGAAGATGCGGATCGCTACGCCAGCGTTGCTGTCCCGGCTATCCAGCGGAACCCAGCGTTCGTCACTCCAGAATACGGTCAGATTCGACCAGGGTGTTTCGGTGGAGAACGGCGGGGCCGCCAGAAGGCGTCCCATCTGCTTCGGCGTGGAACCCCCGGAGAGGGCGACCAGCGCATCGCCGCGCCGAGTTACTGTCTCCCCGACCGCTTCGACGAATGTTTCGGCGGCGACGCGCGCCAGTTCGTCGGCATCCTCCACAAGGAGCAATCGACCACGATTATTGGGCAGAGAAATCGTTCCGGTCATGCAACGTCTCCATGAACCACCGCGTTCGGCGCGAGGGTTGTCGCAAAGGCGAGCGCAGCCTCGAAGGCAAGGTCGTGGCTGAACGCGCGCAACTCCTCGGCGAGCGCGGTCGCGGCGTTCGGCAGCAGGGCGTAGACCATCCGACGAGAGATCGGCGTTCCGGGGATCTGGGCGATGGTGGCGAGTTCGTCATGGGCGAAGCGCTCGATGCGGAAGGTTCCGGCCCGGCCGGCATCGGCGGACAGCACCAGCGCGGCTAATCCGCAATCCGCGATAGGGTCCGGAGCCGGGCGCACCGTCAGCACGACCTCGCGGCGATTGCCGGGTTTGCCGGCGCGCAAGGTGGCGCGCCAGATGCCCTCCTCGGCGCGCGAGCGAACCAGTTCGCCAGGTTGACTCCAACCCAGACGCGACCCGAGCCAACCGGCCAGCAGCAGCGCGCCCGTGAACCCGGTGCGGCCATCGCGCCCGGCGGCGCCGTAGAGAACTTGCACGCCATCCAGAGCGTCCAGAGCCGAGCGGGCGGCTGGAGCGTCAAAGAACTGGGCGGCGATTTGTCGCCATGGCCGCAAGCGCACCCAGGCGAAATCGCTGAGGCGCGGCAACCCGTTCGGCGTTTGCAGCAGCGTCGCCAGATTGCGCAATTCCTCGGCCGGATTGGGGCAGGCCGCAGTGTCGACGATCAGGCGGTCGGAGATGCGGGTGAGATCGGCAAACAACTCGCTGCCGACCGTGGACGCGGACGCCCACCACAGGAAGTCAGGCAGATCGGCGACGAGCAGCGGCGAGGCGATGGAGGCGAGTTGCCGCTCGTTGCCGGCGTTGACCGCGACCGTGACCAGCTCGAACCGGATCGCCGGACGACCCTTGTTGGCCGGTTGCTCCAGCAGCGCCACGCGCACGTCCATGCCTCGCTCGCCGCCGGTTCGCTCGGGGTCGGCGACGAGAATCGTGGCCCGAGAAGGGGAGAGATCGGAGAGATCCATCACCGTGCGCTCCGCCCGGGCCGCTTCGGCCCGGGTGCGCGCCACCGCGGTCAGATTGAGCGTGCTGGCCCGCGCCAACACTCCGATTGACCGCTCCGTCCCGCGCGGATGCTCCGGTTCCGGAGCCACGCTCGCGCTAACGTGCGCCCAGAGGCGGTTCAGTTCCTTGGTGATGACCCCGGCATCCACCACGTGAGCCTGCCAGGTGGCCTCGGGGATCGGGCGGGCGACCGGCCCGGGGCGACCGATCGGGACGGACGGGTGCTCGGCGTCGGTCGTCTGGCTCATGGTCGCCGCCAGGCGCGGCCGTCGCGCTCGATCATGGCGTCGGCGGCCCCGGGACCCCAACTCCCCGCTTCGTAAGGGAATAGCGGCGGCGACTCCGGCGCCGACCAGACATCGAGAATCGGCTGCACGGTGGCCCATGCCGCTTCGACCTCGTCACGGCGGGTGAACAGCGTCGGATCGCCCAGCATGGCATCGAGCAGCAACCGTTCGTAGGCGTCCGGACCTGCTTCGCCGAACGCGGCCCCGTACAGGAAATCCATGCGTACGGTGCGCAACTGGGTGCGCGCTCCCGGCCCCTGGGCGGCGAACCGGATGGCGATGCGCTCGTCGGGCTGGATGCGCAGGCTGATCACGTTGGGCGGCAAGTCGAGTCCGACCATGGTTTGGAACATGAGATGCGGCACCCGCTTGAACTCGACGGCGATCTCGGTGACGCGGCGCGGCAGCCGCTTGCCAGTGCGCAGATAGAAGGGCACGCCGCTCCAGCGCCAGTTGTCGATGCCCAGGCGCAACGCCACGTAGGTTTCGGTGGTGCTGTCGGGGGCGACGCCGCGCTCCTCCAGATAGCCGGGGACGGCCTGGCCGCCGACGAACCCGGCCGTATATTGCCCGCGCACGACGTGAGCCGCGACCTGTTGTTCCCCCACCGGCGGCGCCACGGACCGCAGCACTTTCACCTTCTCGTCGCGTACGGCGTTGCCGTTGAAGAAGGCCGGCGGCTCCATGGCGACGACGGTCAGCAGTTGCAGCAAGTGGCTTTCCACCATGTCGCGCAACGCGCCGGCGTGTTCGTAATAGCCGGCCCGCCCTTCAACGCCGATGCTCTCGGCGGCGGTGATCTGCACGTTGTCGACGTACTGCCGGTTCCAGACCGGATCGAACAGGATGTTGGCGAATCGGAAGGCGAGGACGTTCTGAACCGTCTCTTTGCCGAGGTAGTGATCGATGCGGTAGATCTGCCGCTCGGTCAGCAGGATCGCCATTTCGGCGATCAGCGCGCGGGCGCTGGCGAGATCGTGACCGAACGGCTTTTCGATGACGACGCGGTGCCAACCCTGGGTCGGTTCGAGATAGTTGGCTTGCCGCTCCAGTGCTCCGGCCGCCGCCAATCCTTGCAGGATCGGGGAGAAATACGCCGGCCCGGTGGCGAGATAGAACAGGCGATTGCCCTGGGTGGGCACGGCCAGATCGGGCGCGCCGAGCCGCTCCGTGAGGGTGCGGTACGTCGCGGGGTCGTCGAACTCGCCGCGTACGTATTGCAACCGACGAGCGAACGGTTCCCAACTCTCCGGATTGACCGGCATCCGGGCATTCTCGGCGACTGCTTCACGCATCCGCTCGCGGAACATCTCCTCGGTCCAGTCCCGGTGGGACACGCCGACGATGGTGAACCCATCCGGCAGCGGCTGCCCGGTGAACAGATCGTAAAGCGAGGGCATCAGTTTACGGGCGGTCAGATCGCCGCTCACGCCGAAAATGATCATGGCGCAAGGCGCGGGCTGCCGCTCGGCGCTGTGATCGTGGAGCGGGTTCGGAGCGCCCTCGTGGAACCAGGCGTCGAATGGCTGCGCCCATGGCTCGCCGGCGCCCACACCATCCAGAGTGATGGCGCCGCCGTCATGCTCGGCCGGAATGCGCCCAGGCTGGCGTGTGGTGTCGACCTCGGTCATGCGTCGCAGCTCCCGTCGTTCCGCCCGCCGTCGCTCAGTCGGTGGCCCACTCGGTGTGGAACACGCCTTCGCGATCCACCCGACGGTAGGTGTGGGCGCCAAAGTAGTCGCGCTGGGCCTGAATCAGATTGGCCGGCAAGTTCGGCTGGCGATAGGCGTCGAAATAGTCGAGCGAGGCGCTCATCGCCGGGCTAGGCAGCCCGGCGGCGCGCGAGATGGCGATCGCCGCCCGGCAGCCGGCCGCGCTCGCGTTGACGGCGTCGGTAATATGGGGGGCCAGCAGCAGGTTCGGCAGGTTCGGGTTCTCCGAGAACGCCTGGCGGATCGGATCCAGCAGTGCGGCCCGGATGATGCAGCCGCCTTTCCAGATGCGCGCGATTTCGGCCAGATGCAGATCCCAGCCGTAGGCCTCAGAGGCCGCGTGCAGGAGCGCCATGCCCTGCGCGTAGGAGGAAATTTTGGCGAAGTAGAGCGCATTCTCCAGATCGCCGATAGTCCGCTGGGGGTCGGCCAGTTTGGGGATCGCGTTCGGATCGGGGCCATGCAGTACGGCGCTGGCGCGCACCCGCTCCGCCTTGTGGCTGGACATGATGCGAGCGGTGACGGCGGCGTCGATGGTGGGCGTCGGCGTGGCGAGATCGAGCGCGCTGATGCTGGTCCAGCGGCCGGTGCCCTTTTGCTCGGCGGCGTCCAATATCAGATCGACCAGGGGGCGTTTGGTTTCGGGATCGGGGAAGACCAGCACCGCCGCCGTCACCTCGATCAGGTAGCTGGCGAGTTTGCCCTTGTCCCATTGCTGAAAGATGGCGCCCATTTCGGATGCGTTCATGCCGAGCGGGCCGCGCATGATGTCATACGTTTCGGCGATCAATTGCATGTCGCCGTATTCGATGCCGTTATGAACCATTTTGACGTAGTGGCCGCTGCCGCCGGGGCCAATATAGGTGACGCACGGCCCAGCGTCGGTTTTGGCGGCGATGGCCTCGAGCATCGGTTCCAGACGGTCGTATGCCTCCCGCGGGCCCCCCGGCATCAGACTCGGCCCCCACAAGGCGCCTTCTTCACCGCCGGAAACCCCCATGCCAATGAAATTGAATCCCTTGTCAGCCAGATCGGCGGCGCGGCGCTCGGTGTCGTGGACGTTGGAGTTGCCGCCATCGATGATGATGTCGCCTGGGTCCAGGTAGGGCAGCAGTTCGGCGATGACGCCATCGACCGCGGCGCCGGCCTTGACCATCAGAATGATGCGGCGGGGTCGCTCCAGATCGTTGACGAACTCTTCGATAGAGGTCGCGCCGCGGATGTCGCCCTCGTTCCCATGGGCAGCCATGAATTGCTGAGTGCGAGCGACGGTGCGATTGTAGACGGCGATCGAGAAGCCATTGCGGGCGATGTTGCGCGCGAGGTTCTCGCCCATCACCGCCAACCCGACGAGCCCGACGTGCCGTGCGTTGTCTGTCACCATCGCCCCTCTTGCGCAATGCCAAACCCGAGCGCGCCCGCGCGCCAAGGGTCAAGTGTAGCGCGGACGAGTCAGGAGGCAGGAGCAGTGCCGAGGGGCAGCATGAATGGGCGAGTGCTCGGCAGCGCCGGCAACCGGCGGCTCGTGATGCGCGGCTCGCCAACAGGAGCCATTGCCATGACGGCGCCATTCGTTCCCTCCGTCGAGCGTGCTTTCGCCCGCCGCTTGCATCGCCGGCGAGCGGCGGGCGTGCTGGTCGGTGCGGCGATCGGGGTTGTCGGGACCGGGCGCGGCTGGCTGCAGACCAGTGCGCAAGAGGCGGATCCACGCTACGCGGTCATCGATCTGGGGACGGGCGCCGGGAACTGGAGCAGCGCCCGCAAAATCAACGACGCGGGTCAGGTGCTTTGGAACTGGGGTTTCCAGCGCTTTCTGGATACCAACCTGATTACCGACGGCCATGTCGGCCTCTGGCGAGACGGCGTCGTCACTGATCTCAGCGTGCTCGGGATGCAGTACGCCGGTGATCTCAGTTCCGGGGGTTTTGTTGTCGGCGGGGCAAGCGGCCAAGGGTTGCTCTACCGACCGGAGACCGGGCGGGCCGAGCTGTTGCCGGGGTTCGAGGCCGACTCCTACCCGGCGGCGATCAATGCAACGGGAGCCATCGTCGGGCAGGTCGGCAACCGTTGTGTGGTCGTGGACGGAAGCGATCTCACCGAAATCACTCCGCCGCCCGGATTCGGATTCCTGCGGGCGGTGGCCTGCGCCGATGCCGGCACGATTGCGGGGATCGCGCGTCCGAGCCGCATCGACGATTCGGCTCAGCGCGCCGTCTTGGTTGCCGATGGGGATGCGATCGCGATCGGCGCCGCTCCCGGAGCCGAAGGAAGCAGTGCGGCGGATGTCAACAATGCTGGTCAGCTCGTTGGCCACCCGGGCCGACGCGGGATGCACGACAGTATGCAGTCCGGCCGCGCTTTTCTGTTTGAGGCGGCAATGGGCGTGATGACCGATCTCGGCACGCTCCCCGGCTATGCCAACAGCGCTGCGCTCGCGGTCAATGAGGCCGGGCAGGCGGTCGGATTCGCGTGGCTGCCGGGCGACGAGTCAATGGGCTTCCGGCGCGCCTTCCGCTACGACCACGCTGCAGGCGTCATGATCGATCTGAACGCCGCTATCGACCCAGCGAGCGGCTGGTTCCTGACCGACGGCTTCGACATCAACAATTCCGGCGAAATCGTCGGGCAGGGTCGCCTCGGCGACGAGCTTCACGCCGTCCTGTTGCGCCCCATCCCGGTCTGAACCCGCATCGGTTCACCGATAATCGAATCGGCGCATGGCCTCGCGGATGAACCCCTGCCGGCGCGTGGTTCGGCAGCGGGGATGTCATCGCGATAGTGAAGATCGCGCGAACCCCGACGCCTGTCGTCCGCATTGGACGCCGCTGCGTCGTGCCCGAGTCGCGATGGCCGCCGCATCGGCAGCGATCGTAAAGATCGTGCCCAAGGCCCGGCGCGAGGCGGACGGCGCATCCGGCGACGGATTGCGCCGAAACCGGGCACGAACGCGCAGTCCGGCGTGCAACGAACCCGATGAAGAGGAATCGTGCGCCCCTCGCCAGTACACTTGCGGCAAACGTAACCGTGTTGGGCGCCCCTCCCGCTAGTGGCGAAATGAAGGAGCACCCGTGCGTTGTCAAGCGGCCGGCTGGTCGCCCATGCTCCGTCTACTGACGCCGCTGATCCTCGCGCTCGGGGTGTTGGTCGCCCCCGTCGAGTGCACCGTCGTTCACGGTCCGCACTCGATCTTCGGCGATCCGGCGGCGCTGGCCACGCTCGTCGATGGCTCCTCGCCTGTCCACGCCCACCACGTCGCTGCAACCCACTCCACCCACCATGATGACCCGCAGCGCGATCCTGCCGCGCGGCGTTCCGAACCGAATCCGGCGCCTGATGACCCCTCGGCTGACGTGCCGACCCTCGCCCCGCTCACCGCGCCGGGCGAGGCGGTCGCGCTCGTCGCCATAGCGGATATTGGCGATCCGCTCGGGGTTGTCGCCGCCGAAATTCCTCCAACGCCGGAGCCGGCTTCGCTCGTCGCGCAGACTACGCCCGCGCTCGAACCGCCCCCGCCGCGCCACCTCCTCGTCTGACCGATACCGGCGCCGACACGCCGTGTTCCGGATTGACGCCGGTCGATCGGCCGCGTCCAGCGAGAGGGGCAGTCGCCCGATGATTCGTTGCTGTCGTTGGCGGCCAATAGCTGCCGACCCCGATTCGCCTGTTCCACGCCCGCGCCCGGGGCGTCGCGAGGCGAGGCGATGAACGCCCGCGTGTTTCGCATACTGGTCGTGCTAGCTGCGGTCGTCGCGCTGCTGACTATCGCGTGGGCGCTCACGCCCTCGACCCGGGCGGAGCAGGCTCCGCACTTCACGGCCGCGCGCCTCGACGGTGGCGAGGTCACCCTCGACGACCTGCGGGGTAGTGTGGTGGTGTTGAATGGGTGGGCGACCTGGTGCGAACCGTGCCGCGTCGAAATGCCGTTTCTGGAGCAACTGCACCGGGAGTACGGCGAACGAGGAGTGCACGTCGTCGGAGTCAGCATCGACCGGGGCGATGCCGATGGCGCCGTGCGCGCCTTTGCCGCCGAGGCGGGTGTCACCTTCGACATCCTGCGCGACCCGCGCAATCAGTTTGCCCGGACCTTCCGCGCCTCCGGCGTGCCGGAGACGCTGCTGATCGGGCGCGATGGCGCGATCTTGCATCGCTGGAAGGGGCCGCTCGACGTCGATCCGGCGGCGACGCGGACCGCGATCGAGCAGGCGCTGGTCGCCGATCCGGGTGCTGCGATAGCCGCACCCACTGTGCTGATCGGGGCGCCGGTGGCGTTCCTGGCCGGGATGCTCAGCTTCCTGTCGCCGTGCGTGTTGCCGTTGATTCCCACCTATGCGGCGGTGATCACCGGTCTCAGTCTCAGCGAGCTTGGCTCGTCGGCCCCGGACGCGCGGGCGCGGGCGCGGCGCGCCACGCTCACCAACGGACTTCTGTTCGTGGCCGGCTTCAGCCTCGTCTTCATTGCCTTGGGGGCTTCAGCGACGCTGTTGGGCGGGTTGCTGGCTGACAACCGGGTCTGGATCGCGCGCGTGGGCGGCGTCGTCCTGGCCGTGCTGGGGTTGCATCTGCTCGGTTTGCTGCGACTGCCGTTCGTAGAGCGCACCGTTCGCATGGACGTCGCCAACCGGCCCGCGGGTCGGCTCGGCACGGTGCTCATTGGGGTCGCCTTCGGCGCCGGGTGGACGCCCTGCATCGGCCCCGCGCTGGCCTCCATCCTCACACTGGCCGCAACGACCGGCTCGGTCACGCACGGGATCGGGTTGCTCGCCGTGTATTCGCTCGGGTTGGCCATCCCGTTTCTGTTGGCGACAGCGGCGCTCGATCGCTTCCTGACCGACTCGGGTCGGCTGCGGCGCTGGCTGCCCCGTCTGCAGCAGGCCAGCGGCGTGTTGATGCTGATCGTCGCTGTGCTGCTGCTCACCGATTCAATGTCGCGCTTGGCCGATTTCACCGCCCGCTTCGCGGGGTGAGCGGCGGCCAGGTCATGGAGCACCGATGATGCGACGTTTGACCGACAACCGAATCATCCCTATCGCGGGTGTGCTGCTGCTCTTGCTGCTGATCGCCGGCGGTGCGCTCTTCGCTCGCCAGCGCTCCGGCTACGCCTTCAACGGCGGCGAATTCACGCCGCCGCAGCCGGCGCCGGAACTGGCGCTCATCGACGCTGATGGCGAACCGTTCTCGTTCGCCGATCGGGTCGGCACGGTGCAGTTGCTCTACTTCGGCTACACCACCTGCCCCGATCTGTGCCCGACCACGCTGCTCGACTTCGCGACGGTGAAGGAGGATCTCGGACCTGACGCCGATCGCGTCCGTTTCCTGATGGCCAGCGTCGATCCGGAGCGCGACACGGCGGAGCGATTGCAGGAGTACATGGGATTTTTCGACCCTGACTTTATTGGTCTGCGTGGCGATGCGGAGGAGACCGCCGCTGCGGCCCAGGCCTTCGGCGTGACCGTGAAGCGGGTGGAGCATCCGGAATCATCCACCGGGTACCTGATCGACCACACCGCGCTGATCTACGTCATCGACCAGGAGGGGCGCCTCCGATTGTCCTACCCGTACGGGACTGACCCGGCGCTCATCGCCGCCGATGTCCGCCACTTGCTGAACGGCTGAATGGCGGGGCGCCGCGCGTCGTCCGCCGCATCGCTCCAAGGAGGAACCACATCATGACCCGATTCAACCGCGCCGCCCTCGCCGCTGTCGCGCTCGGCGCCGTGCTTTCCGGCTCGATCGCCGCGACGCCGACCCCTGGCGCCGCACATGGCAACGAGGATCACGGCACACCGGCGGCGATGGACCACGGCCATGCCGCGGCGACTCCCGGCGCCACCCACGGCAGCGGTGAGCATGCCATGGGCGGCACGGGGGCGGCCTACATGATCATTCGAAACACGGGCAAGGAGGATGACCGTCTTGTCGCGGTGAAGACCGAGGTCGCTCGGGTTGCCGAGATTCATGAAGTCAGGCACAAGGGCGGGGTGATGGAGATGCGCCCCCTGGAGCATGGGTTGGAGATCGATGACGGCGAAGCGGTGACGCTGGAGCCGGGTGGTTATCACATCATGCTGATCGGTCTCACCCGCGACCTGAAGGCAGGCGATCGCTTCGAACTGATCCTGCGCTTCGAGCACGCCGGCGAGGTTGCCGTCCCGGCCGAGGTCCGCGCTCGTCCGGCGGTGAACGCCACGGCGGAGCCGGTGACGGTCGGCGACATCGAGATCTCGGATGTGTGGTCGCGCCCGGCGCCAGCGCTGGCTGGAATGGCGGGCGCAACACCGGCCGCGACTCCCTCCTCGTAGCGGTGCTGCCGAGGGCGGAGCGCGGTCGATTGCGCTCCGTCCGGCGGCGGAATGGATGACGATCGTGGATGACTCGAATGCCGAACGAATTCCACTGATTAGTCCGAGCATGGAGACGGATCGGACGCGGGCAAGATCGCGGTGGATCTGGTGGACAGCGGGAGCGGTGCTGGCGGCGCTGGTTGGCGTGGCGTTCCTCGGCAACGCCGCTGGTTGGTGGAGCGGAGCGCGGGACGAGGGAATGGTGTTTGTCATTCCCGCTGGCGCACGGGCGGAGGTGGCGCGCCCAACCATCGACAGCGCCATCGCGGTGCCAACCGACATCCGCTTCGCGGCGGGAGAGCCGGCGGTCATCACGATCCACAATCGGGACGACGTGGCCCATCGGGCCGGACCGTTCGTGGTCGGGCCGGGACAGACGCTTACGCAGCGCTTTCCCGAGCCGGGCCGCTACCCGATCGCCTGCTCGGTGGACCCGCTGGAATCGGTCGTGGTCACGGTCGAGGGATAGGAGCGGGCTTCGGGAGTCTCGAGTCAGGCGGCGAGCCGAACCCCCGTCCCGGCGTCGCGCGCTTCTGCTGGCTCGTGACGCCCGACCCGGTGACAAACACGAACCCGGCCATGAGGCCGGGCGCGTGAGGGGAGAGGGAATGGGAGATTCGGGAGGGAGTCGGTAGGGGACGACATCCTCTGTCTCAATCTACGCCCGAGCCGCCCGGTTCGGATGCACAGACGCTGCTCGCTCGATCTCCGATCGGGGCGCGTCAGGCATGGTGCGCCCGGCTAGCGAAATGCCGCGCCATGCTGGCTGCTTCCTCGCCGCCGACGCCCGGCCATCGGCTGCTTGACCGCGTGATGCGCGTCTCCGCATTGTTGC
>JADLCW010000094.1 GCA_020847015.1 Thermomicrobiales bacterium
CTACCGGATTGCCACTGACCTTACCGCCGAATTCGGCCACGTCGAGCACGGTCTGGAAATCTCGCCGCACGACCCCTTCGATATCGACCCGAACCGCCATGGTCAGGGCGGCAAGATCGTCCACCGGATCGGTCCGCTCCCGTCCCAACGCGGCGCACAGCAACCCGATGACCCCGCTCTTGGACGGTTCCAACCCGGTATCGCGTTCGGTAAAACGGCTTTGCGTGCCCCACGCCTGCATTGGGCCCGCCAACCGCAACAGCAGCGTATGCATCAGCATTCGACCTGCGCCAGCACGGTTTCGATGACGTCGGACATGCGCCCCGCCCGGCTACCGGTCAGGACCGAAAGCGCGTGTTCGTAGGCTGGATCGACCGCCACCGTCAGTTTCACCCCGTCGAGGTCGTACAACGCCGCCATCCGACCCCAGTAGCCATCCAGCGCGGCAATCGAACGAGCCATCAGATCTTCGTTCCCTTTGGGCGCCACCGGACCGAGAAAAGCATTGGCCAAAGACAACGGCGCCCGTTCGGAAACCGTGGCCAGCAAAAACGACGGTGGTTGATGCGCCGCAAAGGTATTTTGCTTGCCGGTGGGGATCGCCTCGATCGCGCCAATCATGAACGCCCGAATCGTTTCCATGGCCAAATCGCGATCGCCGCCGAGGTTCTTCACGAGTTGGTGGATATCGAGGTTGGCGTAGCGATAAAAGCAGGACGAGTTGAATTCGACCGTGCCCAGCATGCCAGCACCGGCGTCTTCTGCTTCGTTGGCCGCTTTGAGATCATCGACGGCGGTGAAGAAATCGAATTCCATCGACACCCGATTGGTGGAAATCGCATGCGCCACCTGCGACGCCGCGTCGCGGTTGCGGTCGGGCAGATCGGCGATCATGCGGCCGAACAAGGCGATATCGGCGGCGCGATGCCCGTCCAGCGCGCGTTTCGCCTCGCTGGCGATCTCCTTCGGCAGTTCGGTCTTTTTTGCTTTCTTGCGCTCCGCCCCCGGTGCGAATCCAGCCGTCAGCGTCTCCCAATGGTTCTCCGCGATACCAGCCAGCGCCGCCATTTCGTCAGCTCCGGCAAACACGAGATAGCTGGTTTCTTCCGGACGCTTGCTGTTGGCTTTGATACCCAGCGCCTCGATGAGATTGCCGGCCGCGAACTGCGCGGCATCTGCTGGCTTGCCCGCTTCGACGAGACTGGCGGCGATCGCTTCACCCAGGCGGGTGGTGCGTTGCCCGAGCGATTCGGCAGGCAGGAGCTGGCGTTCGCGAAAGAGGGTGCGGATCGCCCGCTTTTGAGCTTGACTGGAAATGCGCGCGCGGCGATAGCCGCCGAATTCACAATCCTTCGGCGAACCCGTGTCATCCCGGTTCAGATTGGCCGGCGCGAAATTCTGCAGCAGATGCAATTCGACGATCATTGGAATCCTCCCGTTTGTTTGCTGAGCGCCGCCACCCGGCGGTTCGCATGGATTCGAAATTCGGTCATTCCGCCGCGGCGGTTGTTTCTTCCTCGCCGGTCGCTTCGCGGGATTCGCGCGCACCCCAGAAGGCCCGCGCCCAGCGACGTTGCACCTCCCGATCCTCACGGTCCCAACGCTGGATATCGATCAACAACTGGTTCCAGTCGACCGGCGCCGATTCGGCTGCCAGCAGTGAAACGATGTGCCGCAGCTGGTTCGCCAGGTCGCCGGGCGCGGTTTGCAACAGGGCGACGAATCGTCGTTCGACTCCCGCCGACGCCTCCGGTCCCTGCAATCGCCGCATCGACGCTCCCAGATTCCGACTGTCCCACCCCGGCTCTTCCCCGGTCCAGTCCAGCGGGTGGGCAGCGAAGAGCGCCGCCACCAGATAGTGACTGGCTTCCGTCCATTGACCGGCGTGGTTGGGGAGATAGGGCACGACATGCGGATACATCTCCGGCGCGGTTCCGGGCGGTTTTCCCAGTCCGCGCCGCAGCGCCGCCAGCGTGGCGCGATCTTCGCGCTGTTTGGCGCTGCGCAGGCAGTCGACCAGTCCACTCATCTCACAACCCTCCTTCGTTCCGAACCAGGAAGTCCCGGCGTTGCCGGGCAAGTCGCCCGCCGAATGCGCTCTCTGCTTTTGCGTATGCCTTGAGCGTGCGGGCGGAATCGCCAGACACGCCCCTTAGTCGATCGACTGCGCTTCGGGCGGCCGCGCACACAGCTTCCGCCCAATCTGGCAACGCAGTTGCGCCTGTGCGTTGATTGCCATGCTCGTCGATCTGGATGTCATCTGGCAGAGCGCTGAGAAAACGGGGGAAGACCGGGTCCAGCGCCGGCCAATAGGCGGCTTCCAAGTCCAGGCTGCGAGCTAGCTCGCCAACGCTGCTCTTGTTGGCGCCGATACCGTTGGTATCGCCGGCTGGCGCAAGCGCGTGGTTGGCAAAATCGCGCGCGGCGTCACGCACCAGCCGCCCCGTGGCGTCGGCAAAGTCGATGGCTTCACGGATAGCGGCGATAGCGCCTGGATTGTCGATCACGGCTAGCGGCAGCACGAGGCGCTCATGTCGCCATGCCTGGATCTTCGCCTGATCGGTGGTTACTCCGAAGCCGTCGAGATCGAGCGTTGCCAACCGGTCCGGCAAGATCCCGTCGGCGCGTAATTCCGCCAACCAGCGGAACAACGGTGGAGGCATGAGATCCGGTGCACCACTTCCGGCAAAGAGAACCGTGCTGTCTCGCCAGAGGGCACGATCGAGCCGGAACCCTACCGGGAACCAGGCGGCCTCGCCGGAGGCCGCGCCGACCCGCTTCTGCCATGCCAGCATCTGTTCCTTGTCGTGGTTGTCCCAATCGTCGGGAAACTGGTTGCCCTTCATGACGATCGCGTGGGGCACGGTCGGCGTTCCATCCGCCTGCTGGGCGGGGAGCAACCGAATCCGCCGACTTTGCCAGGTGAGCAAATGGCGATACCCGTCCGGGCGAACGTCGGCGGCCTCGGTGGGCCCATCTCGTTCCCAGGCCGGCGGATCGCCGTTCCTGGCCCGGAATGGCCGATCGTGTCCGGGGTCGTATCGGACCAGGTTCAGAAGAAGTGTTTCGAACAGCGACGCTCCCCGGGGTGTCAGCACGACTCCCTTCAGCAGCGGCGAACCATCGGCGGATTTGTAGAGTTTGGTGTCTTCCTCCTTGCGCAAGGATTTCATGCCGCCAGTGTCGAAGGTTTGTGTCGCCACCAGGGCGCGGGCCGCGGCGGCTGCCGTAAGGGGCTGGATCGTGCTGGCCGACGTATGATCGAACAGAGTTGCTCCTTTCTCGGTTGGCATGTCGTGCACAAGGATGTTGACCGGTTTGGCGTATTCCGCTTCGAGATCGGCGCGTTGATAAAACGGATGCACGGGATGGAAAAGCTCGAACCGATCGTGCCAGCGGTCGAGATAGGCGTCGATACGGTCCATGGGTAGCGCCCCGGCATTCCACAGCGCTGCCCAGGCATCTGTGTTTTTCGGCCCGTCGAGCGCGGAATGCAGCACGGCCACCATCAGCCGGTAGAGTGAGGCGGTGACCAGTGGGGATGGGTCGGTGATCTCGGTCAGGTCGTGGGCTCGAACCAGCGTCTCGCGCAAACCCAAATCGCCTACCGGTTCGCTATCCCGGTCGATGCACGGAATCCACGGTTCCTCCAGCAGGTTGTACGCCGGTGCGTCGGTCATTCGGCACTCCTCTCGATACAAATCCCAAGCTCCGGATCCAACCGGATGCTCCAGTTGCCAACGATTGCTATGTTGTTCGCGGAGAATTGCAGCGGCCGCAGGGAGCGCAACATGGCGTGCGCTTTCCATGCCGATGGCGGGGGTGTTTTGGTCAATGCATCGAACACGCCGCGATGACTGAGCGATACGCTCGCTTCGATGATCGTCCGCAGATGACGGGCGGGGTTGGTTTTCAGGTCGACCGGCCGCTCTGTGCCCACCAGCACGGCTCCGGACAGATCGCCGTAATGACAGACCACGGTCACGGTCGGTTCGGTAAGGCGGGTCAGAGCCTGCAGCGCTAACGGAATCTCGGGCCGGTCCTCTGCCCGTGGTTCGGTCATCAACTCCCACGGGCGACCGTCGTCATCTGGACGGCGCAGCACGCGATCGATCGCCTGTTCCTCCTGGCTTTGCCGTTCGGCCTGGAGGTCTGCCGCAGTTTTCGCCAGCCGGCGGCGCAATGGCTCTGAAATGTCGTCGCGGGTCTCCCGATCGTACACGTGCGCGATGAGTGGCGCGACGTGTTCGGGAATGTCGAGACTGGAGCGCTCTCGTAACGCCATCCAGGTGCGTA
>JADLCW010000095.1 GCA_020847015.1 Thermomicrobiales bacterium
GTTCTGCTTCGCCAAGAGTGAGGAGACGATGGATCTGGCTGCCGTGCGACTCCAGCGGCTGCCGGTGGCCGTCTCCGCCCGCTGATCTTCGGGCCGGTGCGCCGGGTTTCAGCCCCCGGCGTACGCGGATTCGGGCGATCGGGCGATCCGCATGGTTTTGACGTGAGTCAACAGGAGTGAATCCATGCGTCGCTCGGCGCGTGTTGCGCTCGCCACCATTGCGGCCGCCGCAACAGCGGTGGCTGCGGCGGCGAAGATCGCTGCGTTCCGAGGCGAGATCCGCAATGAGATAGACGAATTATTTGCGGCGGAGCATCTGACTCCTGGTCGAGTCGTCGCCGAAGAAGATCTCGCTCGTCTGCCGACGCCGGTTGCACGATGGCTGCGCCGCGCCGGGGTGGTCGGCAAGCGGATTCCGCGTACCGTGCGGCTGCGGCAAGAGGGCGAGTTTCGCCTCGCGCCGGGCGGGCGTTGGATGCCGTTCACCGCTGACGAATATTTCTCGCTCGATCCTCCGGGTTTCGTCTGGGTGGTTCGGATGGAGGCGGCGCCGCTTCTCGCCATCAGCGGTCGCGACCGCTATGCGGGCGGCGAGGGGAGCATCGACATGCGGCTGCTCGAACTGATTCCCGTGGCCAGCCAACGCGGCGGGCTACTGAATCAGGGAGCGCTGCTGCGCTATCTGAACGAGACGATGTGGTTTCCGGCCGCGGCGCTGGATCCGTGCATCTCTTGGTCGGAAATCGACGAACACCGGGCGCAGGCGACCATCTCCTACGGTGGGATGGATGGTTCGGCGATATTCGTGTTCGATGCCGATGGCCGGCTGCTCGACATGACCGCTGACCGCTACTATGCCGCCGGCAACCGCACCGAAACGTGGTCGACGCCGCTAAGCAACGAGCGACTCCTCGGGGGCATGCGCGTGCCAGCGAGCGGCTATGGCCTCTGGAAATTAGGCGTCGGTGATTTCATCTATATCCGGCTACGGGTGACCGATCTCGACTACGATCCGGCGGGGCCGTATTGAATCGAGACGCGGGTCTCAGCACTCCGCCAAGGCGTTGGCGCCATGCGGGTGAAACCTCGTCGCAACCGTGTCATCCGAAACGCCAGCGAGCGATATCGCGTGTATTTCCATGCATTCCGGCTGAATGCCCAGGACGTTTTCTCTGGCAAACCGGTGCATTCGCAACCGAGATCTCTTGCTGTCGGTCCGGATGACATCGCGCCTGCGAGTGTGGAACCTGGCGACATTTCCGTGACGGAGCACTCAGACCGGATCGGCGACGACCCGGATCGTGGCGAGATGCGGGTCTGCCGGGCCGGACAGGTGAACGCCGCGCGCTACGCCGTCCCGAAGATAGGCGACCTTGTCCGCGGTGATGACGTCGCCCGGAGCCAGCACCGGAATACCCGGGGGATACGGAATCACAAGTTCGGCCGAAACGGCTCCGACCGAGCGCTCCAATGGCACGGCGAGAGCCGGGGAGAAGAACGCCGCGCGCGGAGACATGGCCTGAGCGCCGGAGGCGATGGCGGCGCCGGAAGAACGCAATTCGGCGCTGCCGCCGCTGCGGCGGGTTTCGGAGCGCTCATGGGCGAGCCTTGTGAAGGCATCCACCAGTCGTGCGATCGAGGAATCGTCGTCGCCGATGGTAACGAGGCAGATGACGCTCACCAGATCGCTCATCTCCGGTTGCACGGCGAAGCGGCGGCGCAGGATCGCTTCCACCTCGTGACCGGTCAGACCGAGTCCCACGACATCGATGACCAGCTTGGTCAGATCGTACTGGTCGAGTCCGAGCGTCTCGGCATCGAGCACGCCGATGCCAGGCAGCGCTTGCAGCCGCCGGCGCGCCTCGGAGGCGAGTGCAATGGCGCGGTCGAGGAGCGCTTCGCCCTCCAGCGCCATCTGGCGCCGGCAGGCGTCGATCGAGGCCAGAATCGGAACCGACGGACTGGTCGTCTGGGCCATGCCGACCGCCGAGGCGATGCGTTGCGGGTCGGCTCGGTTGCCAGCTACGTTGAGCACCGCCGACTGAGTGAGCGCGCCGAGAATCTTGTGGGTGCTGGCCACCGCTCCGTCGACGCCGCTCGCCATCGCCGAGGGAGGCAGCGCCGGGTGGAAGTGAAAGTGCGGTCCCCACGCCTCGTCGACGTAGACCGGCACGCCGCGCTCGTGGGCGACCGCGGCAATCCGCGCGAGATCGCTGGGAACGCCGCAGTAGGACGGACTGACCAGTGCGACGAGTCGCGCCTCCGGGTGGGCGTCCAGCGCGGCGGCGATGCTCTCCGGTCGGATGCCGAGTCCGACCGATAGTTCGGGGTGCAATTGCGGTTCGACGTAGATGGGAACGGCTCCGGTGAGCATCAGCGCGACCATGAGCGACTTGTGCATGTCGCGCCCGACGATCACCTCGTCGCCGGGGCGCAGCGTGGCGAGCAGGAAGGCATGGTTGCCCGCCGATGAGCCGTTGACGAGGTAGAAGGTGCGATCGGCCGCCCAAGCCGCCGCGCCAAGCGCTTCGGCGGCTTCGAGCACGCCGCGGCTGAAATGCGTATCGTCGATGCCGCCGCCGAGCGGCACGTCGCCGGCGAGCAGCACTGAACCGAACCGGTCGCGAAACTCGGCATCCATACTGCGGCCACCCTTGTGGCCGGGTGTGGAGAAGGGGACGACGCCATCTTCCGCGTAGCGGCGCAGCGCATCCAGCAGCGGCGCCTGGTGGTGATCGATGCCCACCGGTGCTTGAACGGTCGTAGCGCGACTCAATTGCGCAACCCTCATGTCGGCGAGCGAAGACAATGCGCCGGCGACGATCGAACGGCAATCACAGAAGGATAGCCGAGCAGGATCTGGTCCTGGAACCGACGCAAGGCGTTAGCCGCGCTCGAGATAGCGGCGGCGCTCCCAATCGGTCACCGTCGCGTCGTAGGTGGCCTGTTCGACCCGCGCGGCGTTCAGATAATGATCGACGACCCCATCGCCGAACGCGGAGCGCGCGAGGGCGCTGGCGGCGAACGCCTCGATGGCGGCATACAAGGACGGAGGCATCCGGTCTTCCAAGGGAGCCTCATAGGCGTTGCCCCGATGCTCGGGGGGCGCCTCAATGCCATGCTCGATACCGTTGAGTCCGGCCGCCAGCACGGCGGCATAGGCGAGGTAGACATTGGCGTCGGCGCCCGGGAGACGATTTTCGATCCGCAGCGCGTCGCCACGCCCGACGATGCGGAACCCGCAAGTGCGGTTGTCGCGCGCCCAAAGCGTGTTGATCGGCGCCCAACTGGCGAGCGCGTAGCGTTTATAACTGTTCACCGTGTGGGCCGAGAACAGCGACAACTCGCGGGCAGCCGCGATCGCCCCACCAAGAAAATGCCGCATCGCGGCCGACATTGCGCGGCCATCGCCGCTTGGGTCAGCGAACAGATTGCGCGCGTTCGCGGGATCCCACAGGCTAAGATGGATGTGGCTGCTGGATCCCGTCCAGTCGTGGGCAGGTTTGGCCATGAAGGTGATCGCGCGGCCGTGCTGATGCGCGA
>JADLCW010000096.1 GCA_020847015.1 Thermomicrobiales bacterium
AATCTCCAGCTTGCGTCGATCCGGACCTGGCTTGCTGCGCTCGGCTCCGTTCTGGAACCGCGGACGATCGATTTCGAAGCAGACGAACCAGCGGCGCACGCTACCGCGGATCCTCTCTTACCCGTTCCCGGCGGGCGAGCGCGGCCCGCTCGTCGGTGGCCCGTCAGCCCGGCAACCGCCATCCGATCGATCCGGCCCGTCGTAGCTCCGGCGGAGACGGGCGGCGGCAGGGCGGCGCGCTCTACGTCTGCCGGCAGGGGAGGTCGCCATTCGCCGCTGGAACGCTCTCAGCCGGCTTCATAGATCGCGTTGGCGATGACCGCCTCGTCTTCGAATACCTCGGTGACGTCGGCGATGCTCTGGACGGGGCCGGCGTCGTTCAGGAATACCGCAAAGGCGAGCTGCCGACCGCTGCGCGCGTTGATGTACCCGGCGAGGTTCTGGGCCTTTAGCGCGCCATCGGCGAGCGTCGTGCCGGTTTTCGCAAACACGTGGCCCCGCGCCGGCAAGTTCACGCCGCTGTGGGCGAGCGAGCCATCTACTCCGAGCGTCGGGAGACCCGCTCGGTAGGCTGCCGCGACATCAGTTTTGCCCATCTCCATCAGCATCTGGACCGTTGCCTGCGGCGTGGCTTGACTATCGGGGGAACCGCTGCCATTGGTCGGGAAGTCGAATGCGTCGGCCGCGAGTCCGAAGTCGTCGATAAGCGTGGTTCGCTCCGCCGCGAGGGCGCCGGTAATGGTCCGCTGACCCTGAGTGAGCCCGAAGAGCATCAGGCTGAGATTCGCGCCCAGATTGAGACTCACCTTCAGAATGAGCTTTGCATACTCGGAGTAGGGCGGGGACCCGAATTGCGCGACGCGAGTCTCCTCCGTGTAGGAGTCCGGCGCCGGAAGCCGTTCTATCGGATTGTTCGCCACCGGCGGCGCCGAAATGGTCACGCCGGCGCGCTCGAGCGCCTCGATGAATGCGGTGCGGGCAAATGCCGCCGGTTCTTCGATGCGGAAGGTTTGCACCATCTCCGCACTGCCGGAGAGCGGGGCCTCGTAGCCGATGGGGATGCCGCCCGTGACCGTGCCGAAGCAGCCGGGCGTCCCCACGCAGGCTGCTAGCCCGCCGCCGGACAGCAACACCGTGTTGGGCTCGTCCGCCGCCACGGTGGTCACCGTTCCGCCTACGGTGAACGCTCCGGTTTGAGGGCGCCAGTCGACAGTCGCGTCTTGCCCCGGTTCGGTGGGCGAGATCGTCACATCGACCATGTTCTCGTTGACCATGATCGGGGTGATCAAGAGATTTTGGTTCGGAACCCGGAAGCTGTCGAAGAGCCGGTCATCGACGATGATCTCGCCGGTCACCGATCGGATGCCCGAGGCCCACACCTGTCGCGCCAGGTCGTCGAGACCGCGCAATGGATCCTGGGGAGTCAGAATCGCGGTTCCGAGGTTGTTGGCGTCGTTGTGATCGAAGTCGGTGAAGGCGATCGAGCCGTCGTCGTTCAGGCGGCCGCCCAAGGTCAGATCGCCGGCAGCCACGAGGATGAGATCGCCGATCAACCTGCCCCCCGCGTTGACGGGACCCCGCCGGTGCACGGGAGTCGAGAAACGGTGATCGGCGCCGAGGCGGTCCAGCGCGAGACCGACCGAGAACAGTTTGCGCACCGAACCGGTCAGCGCCATCTGGTCGGGGTGCAACGCATAAACTGGCTCGCCGGTCTCCATATCGGCAACGAGGATGCTCCAGGTGGACGCAACATAGCGAGGCTTCCGCATCACCGCCGCGATCGCATCCGGCAAGGGAGCCGTCGACGCCGCGCCGCGCCGCGACGAATAGCCGATGGCCGCCGCGCCGCCGACCAGCGCCGAGGCGCGGAGCAGAGTGCGGCGGTTTAGCCTGGTCACGCCGGAAGCTGGGACGCCATGCGTTTCCATCAGTACGCCCTTCGACGATCTCGCGGAATGCGAGCGGGGCGGAACCCGCTGACCCGATCCTAGCAGGCGTCAATACAGCACGGAACGCTCGCCCCGACGACGCGCGCTGGCCGGGATGCGTCGCCGTCGATATTGCGGCACGTGCGCGGCCTCCGGCCGCCCAAACACTGGCGCGCAGTTCGATGTCGGCTTTAGGCCAATAGGACATCGGTGCGGCGCGGGTGCAAGTCCGCGCCGCTGGTGGTTTGGCCCGCGCCATGAATTGGACGAGTTCGCCTGGCGGCAGATCGGGCGCCGAACCCGGCCGGTCCCGTTTGGCAGGCCGCCGGCTGGATCGAGCCTGGCTGGCACAGCGTGCCCTACGTCGGTTGCCAGCGTTGGCGCTGGTCGCCGAGTGTGAACCGATCGGAGCCTGGTGTCGGCGTCCCCATGCGATGCCGAGCCGACGAACACTTGTGGTGGTTGGCGACGAGCGGGGAGAAGATCGCTCGGCTCGCCGGCCGGGGCGATGCTCCAATCATGCCTCGCGGTCGCCAACGGTCCCTGCCGCGGCGGAGCCATCATGTCGAATTGGCAGGACACTGGCAGGCGCGATTGGCGATCCTGACGGCGCCGCGACAGACCAAGAATGCTTGCGCGGGTTCTGCTCCGGGGGCCAGCGCCGCTCCTGGCCCATGCAACGCGAACTGCGTGCAGGTTCGCGTTGCGGCGGAGAAGACCGCCATGCAATCGTCACGAGCGGGTTCCGGCAGGAGGGCGCTCACATTGTGTCGGAATCTTGCGATACGACCTCGGTATTGGCGCATTGGCCCTCGGGCGCGCATCGCACGGAGTCCCCGCGCCGGGATTGCGGCGCGGGGGCCGGAGCGATCGCTTAGAAGTCGCGGAGCGGGCGCGCCTCGCCGGGAGCCAGCAGGTTGCCGCGATTGTCCTCCGGCTCCCCCTCGACCTCGGCCACGATCTCGATCTCGTCGTCATCCTCGTAGACATCGTCGTAGTCGACGAGCGCGGACTCGTCGGCGGTTTCGTATTCCTCGTCGTCCTGCGGCAACCCGTCGTAGAAGGCGTTGTGGTAGTCGGGCAGCGTCTCTCGCACCAGCGGGTGGTTCGAGTTCAACTCGGTGGTGACCAGCTCCTGACCCTGTCCGTTGACGGTTTGCCGCTTGCTCAGGATGCCCTTGCGCAAAAACTCCATCACCTTCGCCTCGATGTGCTCCGAGGGCAGCACCGAGCGGTCGACGAAGCGCCAGAGCGTGCGGCTCATGTGACTCTGGGTCGGCACGAACCCATCGTGGAGCTGATTGATGTAGGCGTCGATCGCCCGCACCACCTGCTTGTCGACATCGGCCGACTGGGCGATCTGCAGCGGATCCTCGGCTCCGGCGGCAGCGACCAGATCCGGGCTAACCGAACCGGGCACGCCGCAGATGACCACGCGCTTGCCCAATCGGTTGCGCAGCGTGGTCACCAGCCGGATGAAATCCTTGTCGCCGGTGAAGAGCAGAAAAGTTTCGATGTCGGGTCGGGTAAGCGCGGTATTGATGACATCGATGACGAAGTTGAGATCGGCCCGCGATTGAATCTTCTCTCGTCCCTGGCTGTCGGAGGTGCGCTTGGCGGGGTAGTGCTGCGCTTCGAACCCGGCCACATCCAGCCGCATGCGCACCGCGGGCGGATGCTGGTCGAAATCGGCATAGGCGCGGGCCACCGCCATCAAACCATAGCTGAGCGTCTTGTCGCGCCAGGAAATGGGATCCGGCTCGCGCCCGAACGAGTTGATCGTCGAATAGCGGATGTTCTCGAAATCCACGAACGCCGCGACCTCGCCGCGCGGCATCGCACCGCCGGCGGCGGTATCGGTAGTCACACCAGAACGCGATCCAGATTCGTCATATCCCACTGGAAATCCTCCCATGGGCGCACGGTTCGTTGCCCGCGGAACCGGATGGCGGACGATTCGTTTATCGACGGATTGGTTCGCCAGATCGCACTCGCCGGAGCCACGCGCCAAACGTCCTACACCTGAGCCATTAATCGTCGGGCATGGCGCCCGCATGCAAACCGTCGCCGGCCTGCACCGCCGGCGACGCGATGAGTCTAGCATGCCGTTCGCGAGCCGCATCCCGCCGCGCTCAAGCAGCGGCGAGGGCCGTGCCGGCGGAGCCGGCGGCATCGCCCAATCCCGCGCGCACGATCTCGACCGGGCAGCCCGGAGTCGACGACGTCTCGCGGCGAGTGTTGAATGAGGCGACATCAAACAGCGGGTCGACCGCCTCGACGATGCCGCCGTCAAGCTCGATGCGGCCGGGATTGAGCAGATTGATCCACAACCCGAGAAAACGCCCGGCCTCGCGCACCACCTCGACGGTCAGCTCGATGTGGCTGCGGTGGCCTTCGCTGGCGCGCCGGAGCGGATCGCCATGCCGCCATCGGCGCCCTCGGCGTCGAGATCGACAGCGCCACGAGATGACCGATGTCGCCAACCGACCCAGCGGCCATCGCCGATGTACCGCGCGCACGATGGCTCCGCCCACACCGGGGCCGGGAACGCCGCGGACGACGTTCTCTGCGTCTTTGCCGGCCCCGAATGCCATCTTGCCCGGTACGGCGATCTGCGCGCCGTTGCGCCGCGCCGCCGGCACGCCGAGTCGCTCGCGCAGACGGGCGGCGATCGGCAGGCTGACAACGACCTGGCTGAGCTGGGGCTCGCTCAGCCGCACCCCTTCGGCGGCGTCCACCTGCCCCACGTTGCCGACGCCAATGCCGCGCGGCGCGGTTGGCCGCCTTCATCGCTCCTTCGGCCACGTCGTACAGGCGCTCCAGCACCTCGCGCAGGCTATTCCACGCCGACGTTTTCTTCTTCGCCATGCCGCCGATTGGCTGGCGCCGAGATCGATGATTGCTCCCAGCAGCTTGGCGCCGCCAAAAGCGATCCCGAGCGCGAAATTGCGCGCTACGGTCGTGGTCGTTCGTTCGCCGCTCAGTCGCCGGTGAGCCAGCGCGCCGGGTCGAACTCCTCGATCGTCATCGTCAATCCGGACGGATCAGCCGCCAGCGCGACGCGTTTTTCCAGCATCACGTCTGGCCCGTCGGCGACGACATAAGCGCCGCCCGGCAGCGCCAGCAGCGGCATCGAGCGAATGTCATGCTCCAGCAGCAGCTCATCGTCCGGCTCGAAGCGCAGCCGGAACCCCCCGCTGTACCATCCAAGGAATGGAGCCACGGCCGCTGGATCCACCGACTGCGTTTCGGCCGCGAGCGCGGCGGTGCGCTCCCGCCGAGACGCGAAGTGCTCGGCGGCCAACGCCGAGACATTGTGCTCCAGCCCGTACAGGCGGCTCAACAGACTTCCGCGCACGGTCGCATTGAAGAGCGAACCACCGCGACCCGGCTCCAGGTTGTTGAGTGCGACGAACCCGATCCGATCGGCGGGGAAAAACCCCACTAGCGATGCAAAACCGTCGATCCCGCCGCCATGCTGGATCAGGCGGCGACCATCGGACAGCATCTCGTTGAACCAGCCCAGACAGTAGCGCAGCGAGATGGTGTCGGGGTGCGTCTCCGGCAGGAACAACCCCTGCGCGACCTCGATGCCCGGCTTGTGCATGACGGCCAGATTGGCGGCGGACACCACGCGGGCGCCGCCCGGCGCGACCCCGTCGTTCATCTGGACGATGAGATAGCGGGCGAGATCGACCGCGCTGGCGAAACCCATGCCGGCGGGAGCCGCGCCATCGATGCTGATGTAGGGAACCGCGGTCGGCTGTCCAAACAGATCGCGGGTATACCCGGTGGCGTTGTCGCCGCCCAGCGGGCGCGGATCGGCGGCGATGGCGGCGTCGGTCATGCCGATCGGGTCAAACACGCGCTCCCGCATCAGCTTGGCGTAGGCCGGCTCCAACCCGGCGAGCGGCGCGCCCTGGGCCAGTGACGGCAGATAGCCGCCGGCCGAGAAGAGGGTGTTGTTGTAGTAGAACACTTCGCCCGGCGCGCCGACGATCGGCAGGTAGGCGATCGAGCGCAGGATGTCGAGCGCGGATTCCGTGCCGGCGCTCATGAAGAATTCGATGGTGGGCGACTCGGCGAGACCCGTGCCCATGCCGAACAGATCGCGCAGCCGCAGCCCGTGGGTCAGTTCGTCCGTCGGTGCGCGAAATTGAGGCCAGGCGTCGATGACCGGCGTATCCCACGCCAACACGCCCTCGTCGATGAAGGTGGCGACCATCAGCGCGGTCATCGACTTGGTGATGGAGCCGATCCGGAAGCGAGTACGGTCGGTGACGGCGGCGCCGCTCCGGAGATCGCGCGCCCCGAAGCCGGCGCTGTGGACGATCTCGTCGCCCTGCACCAGGGCGATCGCCGCGCCGGTGATGCCGAATGTCTCCATGGCGGTGCGGATATCGGTTTCCAGCCCGTGCAGCAGTTCGTCCGAGAACACGCCGGGCGCGGCCGGCGTGGCGTCGGCGCCTTGCGTGTCCTGCGCCGCCGCGCCGGGGACCACGCCAGCTCCGGCGGCGAGCACCGCCCCCGCTCCAACCGCCGCCGCATCGCGCAGCGCCTGGCGGCGGGTCAGCCCATGCACCGTCGACCGCTCCGCGCCATCATTGGATCCGTCGTTCATCGCTCGCTCCTTGCGCCGCCCGGCTCGCCCCGGTCTGCCCGCTGGGCGTCACTCTAGGGGGCCGGCCAGGCAAACTCAATGGCCCGCGCCCGGCGGCGCGCTCCGTACGTCGCCCCGAACGTTTCGCGATCGGGTCCGCCTCGCCTACTG
>JADLCW010000097.1 GCA_020847015.1 Thermomicrobiales bacterium
CAAGAACCGCAACTGGTTTCCCGGCGGGGAGCCGCTGCCGTGGTCGACGCTGGCGATGGGTGGGGGCAGCCGGCGAGGTGGCTGGCGACGGATACGGCACTCGACTTGGCCAACGCTTGCGCGCTCGGGGCGGCCACGGTGCGGCGCAGCTATCACATCGGGCGCGTGGCTCCGTATGTGGAGGCCATCGCTCGTCACGGCAAGATCGGGTTGGCGATGGCCAACTGCGCGCCGGCAGTGGCGCCGTTTGGTGGTTCGGCGCGGGTGATGGGCACCAATCCGATCGCCTGGGCGGTCCCGCGCGGAGCAGGCCGCGCGCCCATCTGCCTGGATGTGGCGACGGCCGCCATCGCCGAGGGGAAACTCCGCTACGCGCGCTCCCGCGAGGCGACGATTCCCGAGGGATGCCTGCTCGATCGCGATGGGCAACCGACGGTGGATCCCAATGACTTCTACGCCGGCGGCGCTCTGCTGCCGTTCGGCGGTCATAAGGGATCTGGGTTCAGCTTGCTCGCGCAATTCATCGGGCGCGGGTTGGCGGGGATGGATCCCAGCGCCTATGACGGGCCGCGCGGGGTCAACGGGCCGTTCATACTGGCGATCGACATCGCAGCCTTCACCGATCCGGCGGAGTTCGCGGCGCAGGTCGACGCGCAATGCGCCGCAGTGGTCGGTTGCCGGCCGGAGAACGGAATCGCGGCGGTGCTGTTGCCGGGCGATCGGGAACTGGCCGAGCGAGAGCGACGCCTGCGCGCGGGCATCCCGGTGCCGGACCCGACCTGGGACGAACTGCGGGCGGCGGCGCGCGACTACGGAGTGGCGACGCCGGACGTTCACGCGGCCGCAGCGAGCTGACCGGATAGGCTGGTCAGCCGGCGTCTGCTCGGTCGGCAGAAGCGCGGGAGGTCAGTGCGGCGGATCGATCTCGTCATCGTGCGGGCGGCGGGCGAAGGTGGCCAGCTCGGCTTCTTCCTCCAGCCGGTCCTCCCGGTTGCGGGCGCCCACGTACAAGCCGATGGTCAGCAGCAACAGCGGGACGATCGTCAGGCAATAGATCAGCCAGAGAATGCCGGCGTCGGCGGGGCGAGCGCGCAATACGATGACCAACCCGAACACGGCCATGATCACCAGCAGCGCCAGCGCGGCGAGGGCGGCAGTGGTGCTGACGCAGCCCCGGGCGTGGGTGTTGATGTCGGGGGTCGGCAGCGGCGTCGGCGGTGGAGCGATCCCCGCCGCCGCGTCGGCCGTACGCACGTAGCCAAGGCGACCGTAGGGCAGGCGCACCCGCAGATAGTCGGCAGGGGCCGCCGCGTCGGGCACGAGGTCGAGATCGCTGCCGGCCGGGAGGATGTCGATGATGCGCGCGGCGGGATCCGGCCGCTCGAAGACGCGGACGCCCTCGGTGGCGTGGAAAGCATCGACCAGCGTGGCCCCGCAGGCGGCGCAGTAGTAGCTGGTGGAGGGGTTGAGCGCGCCGCATAACCCGCAGTAGATCAGCCCGGATCCGGTCCCGCCGCTCGGGCCTCCCGATTCATCGTCGCCCACGTTCGCCGTCGCCCCGATCCAGTCGTCCGCGCTGCGGAGCCGCCCCGAATGGCGATGATGCGGACCTCCCGCGCTTATACCACAGCGTTCGCAGAGGTTGACGCCGGGCCGTGTCGGCGCGGACACTCCCCCGGTAATCGGGCCGCATCGCGGGACGCCCGGCTCGCCGGGGTCCGCCGGGAGCCTTCAACACGTGGACGATCGATTTCCTTGCCCTGCCTGCTCGACCCTCGTCGGGGCCGACGATCAATTCTGCTCGACCTGCGGCGCGCGGTTGGACTCGGATGAGGCCGTCGCCGCCGAATCGCCGCCAACACCCGCTCCGGCCGGTCGCTTTGCCTCCTCTCGGGAGGAAAATGGCGTCGTCGCCAGTGCGCCGGAGCCATCGGCCGCTATTGCCACGGCCCCGGTGACGATCGCCAGCATCCAGCCGGCGCTCGCCGTGGTTCGGGTTCCCGACGCCTCGGCGGCGCAGTCAGCGACGCCGACTGCCGGCGCGTCGCGGCCGATTCGTCAGATTGTGCTGGGTGTGGCGCTGCTGGCGCTGAGCGTGGTGCTGGTCGTCGTCGGCAAAGCGGACCCGACGGACACATTGGGGATCATCGGGTTGCTGATCGCACCCTTTGCCGCACTTTACGTCGTCATCGGCGCGCTGCGAGCGGTCGGGTCCTGGGCGGGGTGGTTGAGTCTGGATTGAGCGCCGCTCGCCAGATCGCGGCCGTTGGCTTGACGAGGCGAGCGCCGGGTCATAGGATGACTTGAAAGTCATTCACACCGCCGCTGAAACATGATTACAGCGCGACCCGGAGGTCGATCTGAACGTGGCGCCGGGGCGGCCGGCACGGTTGCCGGCTGCTGATTGCCTCACTCTCATCGAACAACATCTGCCGACGTTGAGCGGCGCTTCGCGCGCCGTGGCCGAGATGATCCTGCGCGACCCGTGGGCCGTGCTCGATATGACCATCGCCGATGTCGCCGCCGAAAGCGGGGTCAGTCTTCCCTCCGTCACCCGGTTTTGCCGCGCCGCGGGCTACCCCGGTTTCCGTGAACTGACGCAGGAGTTGGCGCGCTCGCTCGGTCGCATCGACTCCCGGGGCTTCGCCGAACTGCCGGCGGTCGCCGCCGATGCGGACGGGTTGCCGGGGTTGGCCGCCCGCATCGTCGCCCGTCAGATCGGCGCGCTGGAAGACACGCTGCGCGTTCTCGACTACGCCGAAGTCGAGCGAGCCGTGGCGACGCTGATCGCCGCTGCGCGGGTCGCCATCGTCGGGTCGGGCGGAGCCTACGCCTCAGCGCTGGGGGTGGCGGTCAAGCTCAACTGGGCGGGCATCCCGGCCACGGCCTCGTCGCCCGACCAGTTCGCCAACCAGCTCGTGGCTATCTCCCCCGGTGATGTGGTGGTCGCCATCTCCCATCAGGGGCGCACCCGCGACACCATCGGCGCGGTGCGGCAAGCGCGCGCTTTCGGGGCGGCCACAATCGGCATCGCCACCGTGCCGAACGCGCCGCTGCTGGCTGCGACCGATATCGCGCTGGCGGCGTTCTCGCGCGATCTGGCGCGCTCCGGCACACTGCTGATCGCCAACCACGCCGAACTGTTCGTCGGCGATGTGCTGGCCGCCGCCATCGCCGAGCGGCGCCGGAATGACTCGCCATCACAGCGCGAAAGCGTTGCCGACTGGATCGAAGCGAACTTGCGGGTGCGGCCAGCCGCGGCGCGCAACGGCCGCGCGACGAATCTCGTCCCAACCGATGCAGGAGGAATGACGCGCGATGGGTAGCTATACGATCGTCTGCGCCGACTGCGGCGCGACCGTGCCGAACGCGCCCTATCATCGGGTCTGCCCGGTCTGCGGCGGCGGTCTCGCCTTTCGTTACGATCTGACATCGGCTCGGCTGGACCGCGATCTGCCCGGCATCTGGCGCTTCATCGACCTGTTGCCGCTGGACGACCCCGCCGAGATCGTGACTCTGGGCGAGGGTAATACTCCGTTGCTGCCGGCCCGCCTCGGTCCGGAACTCGGTTGCCGGCTCGCGTGGAAATACGAGGGCACGAACCCGACCGGGGCGCAGAAGGACCGCGGATTGGCGGTGGCGATCGCCAAGGGGCACGCCTTCGGCTACGGCGGGGCGATCATCGCCTCCACCGGTTCGGCCGGGTTGTCCTCGGCCGCCTACGCCGCGCGAGCCGGCATGCGCCACGCTACGCTGGTCAGCCGCGGGGCGCCGCTCGAGCGGGTGATCCCGATGGCGATGCTCGGGTCGCGTATCGTGGAAGTGGACGGCACGATCGAAGACACGCTCGAATTGCTGGCCGCGCTCCGTGACCGCTACGGCGCCTACGAAACGAGCACCTACCGTCGCGCCAATCCCTATCAGAGCGAAGGGGCCAAGACGCTGGCCTATGAGATCGTGCTGCAGCACGGCGGCGCCCCCGACTGGATCGTCATCCCTGTCGGGGGCGGCGGCACCCTCGGGTCGGTGTCGCGCGGGCTGCACGATTTGCTGGAGATGGGCGTCATCGACCGGTTGCCGCGCCTCATCGGGGTGCAACCAGCCGACTACGACGCGCTGGCGATCGCCGAGGAAAATGGGCTGTCCACCGAAGCGGATTTGCTCTCCATCCCGTTCCCCAACGATTTGCCGCCGACGCTGCTGGTCAAGCTGGCGCACACCTTCCCTCACGATGGGGTCGAAGCGCTGCACGCGATCCGGGATTCGGGCGGCGTGGTGGCGACGGCCACCGACGAGGAGGTGCTCGCCGCGCAGGCCGAGATCGGAGCCGGGGAAGGGCTGTATGTGGAGCCGTCGTCGGCGGTGAGTCTCGTCGCCGTACGCAAGCTGACCGAAGCGGGGCGGATCGGACCGGAGGAATCGGTCGTGGCGGTGCTGACCGGTTCCGGTCATCGGGAAACGCACGTGCTGGCCGGCCGACGCCAGATCGAGATCGAACGGGTCAGCCCGGCGGACGGATTGGAGCGGCTGGCCGAGGCATGCGGGTTGGAGACGGAGGTCGCGCGGTGAGCGAACGACGACTGGAAGGGCGCGCGGCGCTGGTGACCGGCGGCGGCAAGGGAATCGGGCGAGCGATCGCTCGGCGGCTGGCCGCCGAGGGCGCGACCGTGGTCCTCACCGGGCGCGAAGCGGCCGCCATCGAGGCGGTGCGCGACGAAATCGAAGCGGCCGGGGGGCGCGCGCTGGCCCGCAGTGTGGACGCCGGCGACGAAGCGGCGGTGGCGGCGCTGGTCGATGAGATTGCCGAGACCTTCGGCCGGCTCGATATTTTGGTCAACAACGCCGCGCTGACCGCCATGAGCCATATCGGGTTCGCGCCGCTGACCGGCATGGACACGGCCGAATGGGAGCGCGTGCTGCGCGTCAACCTGAGCGGCGTATTCTTCGCCTCGCGCGCCGCCGGGCGAATCATGGAGCAGGCCGGTCGCGGCGCCATCGTCAACATCTCCTCCGTGCACGCCCATGTGCCCCACGCGCTGACGCCGCACTACGATGTGGCGAAAGCAGGTGTCGAAGCGCTGACGCGCAATCTCGCGGTGGCGTTGGGCGCTCATGGAGTCCGCGTCAACGCCGTGGCTCCCGGTCCCATCGATGTCAGCACGCCGGGCGCCGCCGACGGTTTCTCGCCGGAGGAGCGCGCCGTACAGGGGCGCACGACGGTGCTGGGGCGCTTCGGCCGACCGGAGGAGATCGCGTCCGTGGTCGCCTTTCTCGCTTCGGACGAAGCCAGCTTCGTCACCGGGCAGACATGGGTGGTGGATGGCGGGTTTCTCATCCGTCACGCCGGTATGGCCAGCGGAGCGGACATCGAATGATGGACGCGGGTTTCGGAGTGGCGCCGCCGCGGGCGCAGCGGCGACCGGCGGGATCCTTCGCATTACTCAGGATGACACGCGCTGCGTTCGCGGTGACGCGGAGGTGGGCGCTCGGGATGACGCGGTGCGTGCGGGGTGTTTGTGCGTGGGGCGGCATCGTTCCATTCTCGTCGTGTCACCGGGTCTCGTCGTGTCATCCTGAGCGAAGCGAAGGATCCCGCGCTCGAACGATCACGCGCTCCATGATGGAACCCATGTCCGACGGGAAAGGAGGGATGGCGAAGCAACCCCGACAGGCGGGGATCGATGTTGCCTACGCGTCGTGTTGACCTCAGGAGAGGACCGATGGACCAGCGATTGAACGCGAAACTGAACCGACGCCGCCTGATCGCCACGACGGGAGCCGCCGTCGGCGC
>JADLCW010000098.1 GCA_020847015.1 Thermomicrobiales bacterium
AGCCCTTGGTGAAGGAGTTCATGCGCGCCAATGCCGATTCGCTGGTGCGCGCGCTGGGTGCCGACATCGGCCAGGGCGCCGGTGATGGGCCGGGCCGCTTTGCCGGACCGTTCGTGAGCGGCGAGCGCGCGTTCCTGGTCTTGGCTGCATATGTGCTGGTCTTCGTCGGTGTCTCCGCCTATGCCTTGCGGCGGCGAGACGTAGCCTGACCCCGCTCAGCGGCGATGGGATGTGGGTGTTGGGATATCGGAGAGCTCCGTGGTACGACGCATCTCAAACCCGACGCCCTCCTCCATTTGCGGGCGCTGTGTCAAGCGAGTCAGCACGACAGAGACACAAAGAAGTGGGTGCGCGATGAAACTTGGACTACAGATCAACGACTACTCCTGGCCAGTGGACGCAGCGAAGATCCCAGAGATACTCGCGGGCATGGCTCAGGCCGCCGATGACTCCGGCTTCGCGTCGATCTGCGTGCAGGATCACGTCTGGCAGAGCTCATACATGGGTGGCGTGTCTGGTCCGATGCTCGAATGCTATACGACGCTGACATATCTGGCCGCCCATACCCAGCGGGTCAAGCTGATCCCGCTGGCGACGCCGGTGTCGTACCGGTACCCGGGTATGCTCGCCAAGACCGTCACGACGCTGGACGTGCTCTCGGGCGGCCGCGCCTACCTCGGCGTCGGGGCGGGCGACTACGAAGACGAGGCGCATGGGCTCGGCATCCCCTATCCGCCGCTTGCCCAGCGCTACGAGATGCTGGAAGAGACGGTTCAGATCTGCCTGCGCATGTGGAGCGGTGAGCACGGAGATGAGCGCCCGTTCCACGGTGCGCACTATCAGCTCGAGCGGCCGCTCAACCTCCCGCAGAGCCTCAGCCGCCCGCACCCGCCGATTCTGATCGCCGGCAGCGGGGAACAGAAGACGCTGCGCCTGGTCGCGCGCTACGCGGACGCCTGTAATCTTCGCCCCTTCCCAGACATCCCGAAAAAGCTCGATGTCCTCCGGCGCTACTGCGAAGAGGAGGGGCGAGACTTCGACGCCATCGAGCGGACATCCATGATTCTCTTCGATCTCGGGGAGAACGGCTCCAAAGCCGGCGAAATACTTGAACAGTTGCGCTGGCTCGGCGGGATGGGGATTCAGACTGTCTTCGGGCGGGTTATCAACGGCGAGCACATCACACCGATAGAGAAGATGGGACGCGACATCATCCCCGCCGTGGCCGATCTCTAGTCATTGCTTTCCGATATGTTCTGTCCCTCTTGCCTCCCCAGGCATCATTCCCGGCTGGTCGGATCGGCTGAAATCTGTCCAGGTGATTGAGCATCGCCCGGTTGGGCGGCCATGCCTTAGATGGAGGGCGGGCCCTGCTGCATGCGGCTGCGGATGCTCTCCGCGTCGGGCGCTTCCCACATCGCTTCGAGCCACCAGGTCGCGCCCGCGTCGGCCCAGGGCCGCACGATGTCCGCGGCTCGCTCTCGGTCGTCTCCGGGCGTCATACCCTCGGTGATAATGTCGAAGGGGCCGGGCTCGGTGCGGTTGGCTTCGACAAAGGCTCGCATCTCCCGAATCTCGTCCGGCGTCGCCTGCCGCGCCGACCCGTCTTCGTTGAAGGCCGACGGGATCAACCCGTCGTAGCGCACTACCCGCCGCATCGATTTCTTGCGCGGCCAGGCGCCGACGACCCAGATTGGAATACGCGGCTGCTGCACCGGTGGGGGTGGGGGCGAAAAGGTTGTCTCTTTGATCCGGTAGTGTTTGCCGGCATAGTTGAAGGGTTGACCACGCCAGAGCCCGATCAGGATGTCGAGCCCTTCGTCGAGGAGCTCCGCGCGCATCCGCCGGTCGGTGACTTCGCCGAACTCCGCGAACCCGGTGTCGAGCGCCCCCAGCCCCACCGCGAGGATGACGCGCCCATTCGAGAGCTGGTCGAGTGTCGCCGTTTCGCTGGCGAGCTTCCAGGGGCGCATGCGCGATAACGGCGTCAACATCGTGCCCAGACGGATGCGCTCGGTCACCATAGCGGCCGCCGCCAGCGATACCCAGGCGTCGATACCCCAAACCGGCTCCCAGACAAAAAAGCCATCCCAACCGGCCTGCTCCGCCTCGCGGGCGAAGTTAGCCGCCGTACGCGCATCGCCAGATGGGAGCACAAAGCCAAACTGCATCTGAACTCCTCTCGATCCCCCGCTTTGCTCGGTCGCTCAGCCCGATACTGAGCGGTGAACCGCGCAGTATATACAAAGCGAAAGGTCACGTATTCAGCGAACAACCTAAATAACTTGGCGGTCGGCTACCCTGTTTCCGTCAGGCCGGTGCCTTTTCCCCTGTCATCCGGAGCCGTCCCGCCTGTCATCCAGAGCCGCAGCGAAGGATCTCCCCAGCGTGTGCCTGCCGCCATGCGTGGGGTACCAAGAGACGGAACGAGAGAGATCCTGCACTCAGTGCAGGATGACAGGGAAGCGGTTCAGCTTGACGATGAGCAGGGAGTATTGCTCTCACGTGCGATACAACTGGTGAAGGTCGCGCGAATGTGATGTACGCTTCCGAAGTTACACGAATAGAAATGGTAAATCGGTCGTCGTAGATCGTGGAGCGGCGCCGCACGCGTCGCGGAGAGCAGGTCCGATGGTTCGCATCCCTGACGATGTCCGCTCGGTACTCGAGTCCGGCAGGTTGGCCCATCTTGTGACGCTGAATGCGGATGGCAGCCCGCAGGTGACGATCGTCTGGGTCGGTCTGGAGGGCGATGAGATCGTCGCCGGTCATCTCGGCATGTTTCATAAGTTGAAGAACGTGCAGCGTGATTCGCGTGTCGCCCTCTCGATCGAGCTTGATACTTTGAATCCGATCGGCCTGACCGAGTACCTGGTCGTCAACGGCCGGGCTCGGGTACAGGAAGGTGGCGGCGCGGAGCTATTGCAGCGTCTGGCCTACGTCTACATCAGTCCAGGTGTGAAGTTCCCGCCAATGGACAAGCCGCCCTCAGGCTACGTTTTGAGGATCACACCGGAGCGGTTCGGCGGAGTCGGCTCCTGGGCGAATCCCATAGGCTAGCTTCTCAGGCTGGTGCAGCTACTTGTCAAATGAGTGAACTTGGAGACCGATACCGGGCGGATAGTGAAATATCTGTGGCGACTTGTCGTTAAAACGTAGCGAGGCGGCCATCTTCGACCGCCCCGTACGCTCCTCCTCACGTGCAGCGGGCTTGAGAGACTCATTCTCCGCCTCACGACGCTTTAATCTACGCCAGCGGATTCTGAGCGGTTTCATTACCGGCGAACGATCGTGCCAGCGCGAGTGCTGCTTCGTACCAGCCGGCCTCACGCGGGTCGAACCAGTGAACGTCACGCATGCGCCGGAGCCAGGTCATCTGGTGGCGGGCATAGCGGTGTGTGTCGTATTTGATCTGGCGAATTGCCTGGTCCAGCGTGTTGCGGTTTTCGAGGTAATCAACGATTTGTGGGTAGCCGATGGCGCTCATGGCCGGAGCGCCGGGCGGGACGCCGCGCGCCAGCAGCGCACGCACTTCAGCGACGAGACCGGAGGCAATCTGCACTTCGACGCGGCGGTCGATCCGCGCGAAGAGCTCTTCGCGTGGCACCTGAAGACCAAGGATCAGCACGCGGTAGGGCGGGGGCTCGCGGCCTTCCAAATCGCTCATGCGCTGCCCGGTGGCGTGATAGATCTCCAGCGCGCGGATTACCCGGCGCACGTTGGCCGCCGGGGTGCGCGCCGCCACGACGGGGTCGGCTTCGCGCAAGCGCGCATGAAGCGACTCCGGCCCTTCGGACGTTGCCAGTTCCTCCAATGCGGCGCGGAACGCGGGATCAGGCGGCACCTCGGGGATGCGCCAACCCTGTAAAACGGCGTTGACGTAGAGCGGCGTGCCGCCAGCGAGGATCGGCAGCCGTCCGCGCCGGAGGATATCGTCGATGGCCTGGTACGCATCGCGCTGATACAAAGAGAGCGAGTAGTCGTCGGTTGGGTCCAGTATGTTGATCAAATAATGCGGCACGCCGGCCATTTCATCTTCGCTGGGCGTAGCCGTGCCGATATCCATACCACGATAGAGGTAGCGCGAATCGGCGGAGACCACTTCCCCGCCGAGATCACGGGCCAGGCAGATCGCGGCCGAGGTCTTGCCGACGGTGGTAGCCCCGACGACCGCGACCAACGGCTGCTTGTTTGCGGGTTTACTGGTTGCTACAGTTGTCGCGTTCATTCAGACGGCCGCGCTGGTTCGAGGCCAAATTGGCCGGCGTTTGTCGCGAAGAGGAGTC
>JADLCW010000099.1 GCA_020847015.1 Thermomicrobiales bacterium
CGCCCCAAGGTGCTGATGTTCACGCCGGATCTGCCCAAGACGCGCTCCGGCAAGATCATGCGGCGGCTGCTGCGCGACATCGCCACTGGCCGTCCGCTCGGAGACACAACGACTCTGGCGGATTCGGCTGTGGTCGAAACGATTCGGGAAGCCACGGCGAACGCGAAGGACGACGAGTAGCACCGGCCGCCGGGGTCGGCTCCTGCGGTCGGTTCGAGGACGGTTCCCGGCGAGGCCGCGGTCGATCTCGGGCGCTCAGGCGCCGGGTCGACCGCGGTCTCGCTGCCGCGTCGTGGACGCGCTTGGGAGAGCGTCGCACGGGAGATCGAGTCCACCCGGCGCTTTCGGGAGACGGCTCAGCGCGGTAGTCGGCGACGCTCGCACAAACAACTCGTGAATGGACGCAAACAAGGGCAGCCGAACTGGCTGCCCTTGTTTGCGTCCGATTTCCGGTTGGTTGCCGAGCGCTAGTAGCTGCCGTAGCGCGGCGAAGAGGTCCGCCGCGACTGGAAGCACTCTCGGCAGTACACCGGCTTGTCCGTGCGCGGCTGGAAGGGGACTTCCGTCTCCTTACCGCACTGGGAACAGACCGCCGGGTACATCTGACGCGGACCGGCCGAGTAGCCGCCCCCGCCGCCACCGCCGCTGTAGCCGCCACCGCCGTCGCCGTAGCTGCCGCCATAGCTGGAGCCGCCGCCGTACCCGCCCGAGTCGTACCCGGACGCGCCGCGCTGGGCCTTGCGAGCCGCCCGGCAAGTCGGGCAGCGCTGCGGCTCACTGAACCCGCGCTCTTGGTAGAACGCCTGCTCGCCAGCCGTGAACGTAAACGCCTGACCGCAATCGCGACAGGTGAGCGTTCGATCGCTCATTCCGCCTGAACCCCCTACCGCGGCGACTTCGCCACGGCACTGCAACGAAAAAATGAAAAAGACCAATAGACGCTTCCGGCGGAACGAGACGCGAGAACACCCATCGCAGGGGCCGACGATCGCGCACGCTGAGGAATCGTCCTAGGTATCAAATATACCACGCTGTGATTGTTGTCAACCCTTGGCAAGCATGCAATCTTTTCGGCAACTCGCCGATGCGCGTTTCATCGTCCGACCGATCCGGATTGTTGGCGGCCCTGTGCTAGGATGCCCCGCCGGGCTGCGCGCCCGATGAATGGGGGATGTCAATGAACGTGCATGAATACCAGGCTGCCGAGATCCTCGCCGGCTACGGTCTCCCGGTCAATCCGGGCGCCGTGGCGACGACGCCGGACGAGGCGGCGGCGGCGGCGCGGAACGCGGCGGGCGTCGTTGCGATCAAGGCCCAGGTGCACACCGGCGGCCGCGGCAAGGCGGGCGGCATCGCCATCGCTCGCACGCCGGGGGACGCGCGTGAAGCCGCGGAACGCATTCTTGGCATGGACATCAAAGGCCACACCGTGCGCAAGGTGCTCGTGGCTCACGGGGTGGATATCGGCCAGGAATTCTATCTTGGCGTCACGCTCGATCGTCCTCGCCGCCGCAACGTCGTCATGGCCAGCGCCGAAGGCGGCGTCGATATCGAAGAGGTCGCCCGCGAGCGGCCGGAACGCATCGTGCGCGCCCTTGCCGATCCGATGCTCGGATTGCACCCCTACCAGGCGCGCCAGATCGGCTTCGAGTTGGGGCTGGACCCGGCCAAAATCAACGAATTCGCCGCCATCGTCGCCAGGCTCTATGACGCCTATCTCGCCACTGACGCCACGTTGGCCGAAATCAACCCGCTCGTGCTGACCAAAGGTGGCGACTGGATCGCGCTCGACAGCAAGATGAGCTTCGACGACAGCGCGCTGTTCCGCCACCCCGAACTGGAAGCCTTGCGCGATCTCGACGAAGAGAACGCCATCGAACTCGACGCCCGCCGCTCGGGCATCTCCTTCGTCAAGCTGGATGGCGACATCGGCTGCATCGTGAATGGGGCCGGGCTGGCCATGGCGACCATGGATGCCGTCAAGCTGCATGGCGGCGAACCGGCCAATTTCCTCGACGTCGGCGGCGGAGCCAGTGCAACGCAGGTCGCCAAGGCCTTCGAGCTCGTCACCGCCGACCCTAATGTGCGCGCAATTCTGATCAACATCTTCGGCGGCATCACGCGCGGGGACGTGGTCGCCAAGGGCATCACCGAGGCGCTCGGCCACGTCGCCGTCTCCGTGCCCATTGTCGTTCGTCTCGCCGGCACCAACGCCGAGGAAGGCAAGCAACTGCTCGCCGCATCGGGGCTGACTGCGGTAGACACGATGGACGAGGCCGCCGCGGCGGCGGTGCGAGCCGCGGCGTAGACATCGAGGGCAGGGAGGGGATCAGAACGTGAGCATTCTCGTCGACGCGGCCACGCGCCTGCTGGTGCAAGGCATCACCGGCCGCGAAGGTTCATTCCATACGCAGCAAATGGTCGAATACGGCACCCAGGTGGTGGCCGGGGTGACTCCCGGCGGCAAGGGCAAGGAGGTCGCCGGTGTTCCCGTATTCGACACCGTCGCCGAGGCCGTCGCCGCCACTCGCCCCAACACCTCGATCATCTACGGTCCGGCGCGATTCGCCCCGGACGCCATCTACGAAGCGGTCGACAACGGCATCCCCTTCGTCGTGTGCATCACTGAAGGCATCCCCATCGCCGACATGGCTCCGGTCTACGCCTATGTCAAGGAAAAGGGCGCCCGCCTGCTGGGGCCGAACTGCCCGGGACTGATCACACCCGGTCAGGCCAAGGTCGGCATCATGCCCGGGTTCATTCACGCCCCTGGTCCGGTTGGGTTGGTTTCCCGCTCCGGCACCCTCACCTACGAGGTCGTCGATGCGTTGACGCGGGCGGGGTTGGGTCAATCAACCGCCGTCGGCATCGGCGGCGACCCGATTATCGGAACCTCGTTCGTGGATGTGCTGACCCTGTTCGAGGAAGATCCGGCCACCGAGGCGATCGTTCTCATCGGTGAAATCGGCGGCAACGATGAGGAAACGGCGGCCCGCTTCATTCGGGATCGCGTCAGCAAACCGGTTGTCGGATTCATCGCCGGCCGCACTGCGCCCGCAGGCAAGCGGATGGGCCATGCCGGCGCAATCATCTCCGGCGGTTCCGGCGCCGCGGCCGACAAGATCGCCGCACTGGAAGACGCCGGCGTGCACGTAGCGGACCGCCCTTCGGCCGTTCCCGAACTCGTCGCGCAGGCGATGGCCCGCGCCTGACCGGAGCCAAGGCCCGTCAGTCTCCGGTGCTCTCTCGGAGTGCGCGCCGGAGGCTGATAATGGCGCTGCCACGCGAACGATAGGCTTCCGAGAATCTGCGCGCCCTGCCCGGCGACAGCGCTCGTCACGAGCTGGTCGACGGGGGTTCCGAGCACCACCTGCCCCGGGCGTTCCCCGCCAACTCGCGCTCTTCAAGCGCGCAACGCTGTTCGAAGCATTTATCGAGGAGCATCGGCTTGGGCTGGCGCGCCGCAGGGTTCCGCGGACGTCGAGCTTGGCGACGACACGGGAGCGCAGCCCGACATCCGCTTCGTCGGATGCAATCCGTCACCAACCAGATCATCGACGGCGCGCTGGATCTCGTGGTGGAAGCGCCCCCTCCTTCCACCCGGCACGACGATCTCGCGCTCAAGTGCGCGGTCTACGCTCGCGCGGGCGTTCCCGAAGATTGGATCATCGACTCGGCCCGGAATGCAGCCGCGTTGCTGTCGCTGGGAATCCAGGAGTATGCGCCGCGGCCGACCGAGCGCAGGGGCATCGCGTCGCGCGTGGCGCCTGGCTTCACGCTCAATCCAGCCGCATTCCTCGCGACCGTACGCACCCGTCTCGCCGATTTCGACGCCGGAGCGTCTCTTCAGGGTTTCTTCAGGATCGATTCAGCGCGTCTTCAGGCCGGCGGCCGATACTGGTCCCGCTACAAGATCGCGGGCCGCGACGCGGTCCTTATCGTCGGTCACGAGGTGAACAGCATGGCTCAGGACTCGACCAATCGGCAGGAGCGGCCGTATCGCTCGGCGATTCTCACCGGGGCGGCGGCGCTCGCGCTGTTGACCGGCAGCCTGATCTCGACCGGGGCGCTGCCGGTCGGCGCGCAGGAAATCTCGCACACCTCCACCCCGGGGCAGTGCGCCGCGCCGGCCGAAACTCTCTCGGTTGCCGACATCGCCGAGCAGGTCAACCCAGCGGTGGTCACCATCACCAACATGCAAGCTGGCGGCGCAAGTGGAATGCCGGACGGCATCCCTGGCGTCATCCCCGGATTGCCCGGTCAGGATGAGCCCAGCCAGGGCAGCGGCGCAGCGGTCCCGGTCGGCACTGGCACCGGTTTCGTCATCGACGAGGAAGGTCACGTCGTCACCAACGCGCATGTCGTCGACGGCGCGCAAGATCTCACCGTCGCATTCGAGGACGGTACGGAAACGGACGCCACGGTGGTTGGCTCCGACGACTTGCTCGATATCGCGGTAATCCAGCTCGATCTGCCCAGCGGCACGAAGCTACCCGGCCTGGCCTGCTTCGGCGACTCGGCCGAACTGCGACCCGGCGACCCGGTGGTGGCCATCGGCAGCGCGTTGGGCGAGTTCACCAACACCGTCACGAACGGCATCGTGAATGCCACCGATCGCAACCTGGATGGCTACGGGCTGGGCAAGCTGATCCAGCATGACGCCAAGATCTGGCACGGCAACTCTGGGGGCCCGCTGCTGAACATGAAGGGGCAGGTGGTCGGCGTCAACGCGGCTGGCATCAGTTCCGGCGGCATGATGGACACCGCTCCCGCCGACATCGGGTTCGCCATCGACGGCAACGAAGCGCACGAAGCGGCCGAGAGCATCATCGAGCACGGCACGGTGCCGCGCCCATTCCTCGGCATCCAAGGCGAGGCGCTGCCGCGCGGTCAGATGGTTACCGAGGTCGTTACCGGCAGCCCGGCCGCCGATGCCGGTTTGCGCCCCGATGACATCATCCTCGCCGTCGACGGCGAAGCGATCACGCGCAAGACTTCGCTGCTGGACGTGCTGCTGAAGCACAATCCTGGCGATGAAGTGACGCTGACGATCGACCGCGGCGGCGACGAGCAGACGATCGCCGTCACGCTCGGCGAGCGACCAGCGAACGCGCAGTAGTTCCGCTCCTTTCCCCCAATCCCCTTTTCCCTCGCGAGCGGGCGGTCCTCCGGGGCCGCCCGCTCCCCCGCGTTTGCGGTACCATCAACCGCAGACATGCGAGGCAGCAGCGTGGGCCAACAATCCTCCTCGATCGGCGCCACCGGACGACGACGAATCCTCGTGGTGGAGGACGAACCGGCGATCGCGGGGTTCGTCCGGCGAGGGTTGGTGTTCGAAGGGTACGCGGTGGACATGGCGGACGACGGCCCCGCCGCGCTGGCCTGCTTGCGCGAGGGCCAGCCTGACCTGCTCATCCTTGATGTCATGCTGCCCGGCATCGATGGTCTGGAGGTGGCTCGCCGCGTTCGCTCCGTCGAGAACGAGAGCGACCGCGCGCCGCTGCCGATTCTGATGCTCACCGCGCGCGACGCTGTGCCCGACCGCATTGCCGGTCTCGATGCCGGCGCCGACGACTACCTCGTGAAGCCCTTTGATTTCGACGAGCTGCTCGCCCGCGTGCGCGCGTTGCTACGACGCGGGCAATCCCCCCGCGCGGCGAGGTGTTCACGCTACGCCGACCTCGAACTGGATCTGACCGCCCGCACCGTCGTCCGGGGATCCCGACCGGTCACCCTGACGGCCCGCGAGTTCGATCTGCTCGCGCTCTTCATGCGCCATCCGAATCATGTGCTCACGCGGCGTCAACTCATGGACCGCATCTGGGGCGACGACTACTTCGGCGATTCCAACGTGCTCGAGGTGTTTGTCGCCAATTTGCGGCGTGCGCTCGAGGCCGCCGCCGAACCCCGCCTGATTCAAACCGTGCGCGGCGTCGGCTACGTGCTGCGGGAGAGCGCCGAGCGATGAGCCGCGGACGACGGCGACCGTTTTCCTCCATCCGATTCCGACTCACTGCCTGGTACGCCGGGTTGTTGGCGCTGGTGCTGCTCGCACTCGGCGCGCTGGTGCTGGGGTTGACCAGTCGAAGCTTGCTGGGCGACATGGACAACCGGCTATTCAACACCGCCAAGGATATCGCCAGCGTCATCGAGGACGGCGTAGCCGCGAGCGCGGCGTCTCCCGGACCGGTGCGCTTCGCCGATGTTGTGCCCAGCCTCGAAACGTTCACCTCGCGCGGGTTGCTTATCCAGATCGTCGATGCCGACGGGCGCATCCTGCGCCGTTCTGCGGCCGCGCCGGATGTCCCGTTGATGGGTCCGCCGACCGGTCCAGCGCAGCCAGTGGCGACGCACACGACGGAACGCATCGACGACTGGACGATCCGGGTGGTGGAGTATCCGCTGATTCTCGCCGGCGGCTCATCGGCCGGGCGAGCGATCGGCTCTGTGCTGGTCGGCGAACGACTCGACACCTACACGGAGACGATGGACTCGCTGCGCCGGGTGCTCCTTTCGGCGTCCGTGGGTGGGCTTGCGCTCGCTGTGATCGGCGGCTGGTTGCTGGCCGATCGTGCGCTGCGCCCGGTCGGTCGGATGACCGCCGCCGCCGCCGCGATCGCCTCCGGCGCCGCCGCTCGCTCGCTCTCCGCGCGCATTCCGACGCCTCCCGCCGGCGACGAATTGACTCGCCTGGCAGTCACGTTCAACGAGATGCTGGATCGTATCGAGCAGGCATTCATCACCCAGCAGCGATTCGTCGCCGATGCATCTCATGAACTGCGCACTCCGCTCACCGCCATCCGGGGCAATATCGACGTGCTGGCCCGACAAATCGCGGCGCTGCCGGCCGACACTCGTCTCCGCGATGATTTAGTCGCCGCCGCCGTCGACATCCAGCAGGAGAGTGGTCGCATGGGTCGTCTCCTGGATGGGTTGCTGTTGCTGGCGCGCTCCGACGCCTGGACCGTGGACGGCGGTTCGCTGGCCGACACGCTCCAGATCGCGGCAGCGCCGCTCCGGCTCGATAAGATTGCGCGGGAAGCGACCGCGACCGCCGTCGGTCTTGCGAGCGGCCAACGCCTTTCAATCGATGTCACACCCGTCGTCGTGCGCGGTGATGCCGATCGGCTGCGGCAAGTGCTCTTGATTCTGCTCGACAACGCGATCCGCCATACGCTGCCTGACGGGCGCATCACGGTCGCCGTTCGCTCCGTCAGCGCGGAATGGGCGATGTTGCGGGTGCAAGACAACGGGGAAGGCATCGCCACTCGCCACCATGCCCACGTGTTCGAGCGGTTTTATCGGGCGGACGAGGCGCGTGGGCGCGGCACCGGCGGCACCGGACTTGGGTTGGCGATCGCCCAAGCGATCGTCCAGGGGCACGGCGGCCGCATCGCCGTGGAGAGCGCGCTTGGCGTGGGAAGCACCTTTACCGTCCTTCTGCCGGCAGCGAGCGAGCGCACACCGGTGGAAGTGGAATCGGCAGCCGCTAGTGGTGGGCCGGCATGGGAAATGCCGGAACTCGGCGCATCGCGCGCCGACACTGCGGGCGATGCGAGCCAAGTCGGTGCATTCGCGACCCAGCACATCAGATCTATGCATGCGGCGCGCCGAGCGATGCCGAGTAGAGCGTTCCGTCCATTCCGCGCATCATGCCAAGCGGCTACAAGACAAACAGCAGCAGCACCCCCACCCCGCCCACCAGCACCACAAAAAGAATCGGTATGATCAATCCTAGAAAGGACTCTTTGGCGAATCCCAGTCGATAGATGCCCGTGCGCTCCTGAAAGTTCTCGCGCATGCGTTTGGCTCCTGTCGCCGACCAATCCCGGCGGCTTCGCGCCGCTCCCTGCTGACGCTGATGATAGCGCAGCCTCGCCTCACACTGGAGTCTCGATCGCATCGCGCGGCGCCTCTGCCGTAAGCGCGCGCATGGCCGGAAACAGGATGACATCGCGAATGCTCGGCTGGTCGGTCAGCAGCATCACGACACGATCGACGCCGATCCCCACTCCACCGGTCGGCGGCATGCCATACATCAGGGCGTTCACGTAATCGAGATCGATCGGCATCGCCTCCAGATCGCCGGCTTCACGATCCCGCTGCTGCTCGACAAAGCGGGCGAGCTGGTCGATCGGGTCGTTCAACTCGGTGAAGGCATTGCCGATCTCGCCCCCGCCGACATACGGCTGGAACCGCTCGACATGGGTCGGATCTTCGGGTTTGCGCTTGGCCAGCGGCGACAACGCAACCGGGTAGTCGATCAGAAAGGTGGGTTGGATCAGGTAGGGCCGCACGAACTGCTTGAGCAGTTCATCCACGATCCGCGGCCAAACAAGATCGCTGTCCACGTCGGCGCCGGCCGCGCGGGCAGCCGCCAGCAATCCTTCGCGGTCCGGATGCTGCTGGTAGTCAACCCCGGACGCTTCGCGGATCGCCTGCCGCAGACTGATCCGCGGCCAGGGCGGGCTGACATCGATCTCCTGCCCCTGATAGACGAAGCGCGGCTCGCCGTACACGGCGACCGTGACCGCTGCGATCATTTGCTCGACCGCTTCCATCATCTTCAGGTAGTCGGCGTAAGCCTCATAAAACTCCAGCATCGTGAATTCCGGCGAGTGGTTGCGGTCGATCCCCTCGTTTCGGAAATCTTTGGTGATCTCGTAGACGCGCTCGTACCCGCCGACCAGCAGCCGCTTGAGATACAACTCGTCGGCGATGCGCAGATAGAAGGTTTGGTCGAGCGCATTGTGATGGGTCGTGAAGGGTCGCGCCGCCGCGCCGCCATAAAGCGGTTGCAGTGTTGGCGTCTCGACTTCGAGATAGCCGCGCTCGTCCAGGAAGCGGCGCATCGCGCTGATGATGGTCGAGCGGATGCGAAACACGCGGCGCACGTCGCCGCTGGCGATGAGATCGGCGTAGCGCTGCCGGTAGCGAGTTTCCACATCCTGCAGACCGTGCCACTTCTCCGGCGGCGCATTGAGCGCCTTGGCGAGAATGGACACATCGGACACGCGCAAACTCACCTCGCCCATGCGGGTCCGGAATAGTGTCCCGCGCGCCTGCACGAAATCGCCGAGATCGTAGAGCTTCAGAAATTCCTCGAACGTCGTGTCTCCGAGCGCATCGCGGCGCAGGTAGAGCTGGAGTTCGCCTTCGCCGTCGCGCAGGTTGGCGAAAATGGTCTTCCCCTGGTGGCGGCGGCTCACCAGTCGCCCGGCCAGTTCAATCGGTTCGGCGTCCTCAGTTCCCTCGGGGAGTGAAGGTTCGACATCGGCAAAGCGTGCACGCGCTTCAGCCGTGGTATGCGTCCGCCGGGCGCGCGCCGGGTACGGTTCGACACCCGCCTCGCGCAAAGCTTCGGCCTTCTTGCGTCGAACTTCCTGCAACTCGGACAGTTCCATCGAACCCCCTGCCGACCCGTTACCCAACTTTGACGATGGTATACACCAGCGGGCCAACCGGGGTTTCCACCGTCGTCGAGTCGCCCTCGCAGCGCCCCAGCAACGCGCTCCCCACCGGCGACTCGGTTGAGATGGCGCCGCCAGCCGCCGTCGCCTCCGCCGGGCTGACCAACACCCACGTCTCTTCCATGCCGTCTTCGTCCCGGATCGTGACGTTGGACCCGAGCGAGACCGTGCCATCGTCGGCGGCTGGTCCCAGCACGACGGCATTCGCCAGTGTTTGCTCCAATTCCTGGATGCGCGCTTCGGTGATGGCGAACGCTTCCTTCAGATCCTCATACTCGCTATTTTCGGAA
>JADLCW010000100.1 GCA_020847015.1 Thermomicrobiales bacterium
TCCATCGACGGCGGCACGAGCAAAACCAAACGCAAGCGCGGCAAAAACGCCAAAACCGACATCGATGTCTGCTACCCCGGTCGCGACGGCGCCCAAATGGTGAACTGCGAGCGGAAGATGTGCGCGTGCGCTCCTGATCCCGCGTCCGCCGGCGCCCGGAGGGGCCCCCTGACGCCCCGAAAAGATTCGCGCCGCCGCCGCGCGCTAGGCACGAGCCGTTGCGGCGTGAATCTTTTGCCCGGTCAGCGACCGATTCCGGTGGCGCACACGGGCTTTCGGCGACCCCCAGTGGGGCGGCCCGCGCCCGGTCGCGCGCGTATACACCGATGTATATATATATCATATCTCTTGAGCATACGGGAGTGGCGACGGGAGCGCGCCGCCACTCCCTCCGGGCACGCGGCGGCCGGGGCTGGCTGAAACGCGCGGCCCGCGGGCGAGCGGTGGCGAACCGCAGCAGGCTCCGCTGACCACCATGACGCCCGCTCACCCGGGAGCCGGGCGGCAGCGGCCGGAAGGAATCCGCGCCGCCCCCGGAAACGATTCACGCCGCAACGGCTCGTGCCTAGCGCGCGGCGGCGGCGTGAATCATGGTTTCGCCAGCGGCGACCGACCTTCGACCAGCGCGCCGCCCCGGAAAAGATTCACGCCGCAACGACTCGTGCCTAGGGAGCGGCGGCGGCGCGAATCGCGGGTCCCCCTGCCGGCTTCCCGCCGGGCGGAGCGCCGGCCCCGCGCTCAGCGCGTCCAGCGGTCCGCCTCCGCCTCCGGCTGATTCGCGCCGCCGCGTGCGCCTGGCGCGGGGCGGCGAGCACGTCGTTCGCAGGCCGGCGCCCACGCCGCCGCCGGCGAAAACCCGGGGCGGGTCAGCGGAGCCGAGCCGAACGGCGGCGTTTGGCTCGATCGCCTTCGGCTAGCCCATCACCTCGGTGAGGGAATCGGTCAGCACGTCGGCGATGACATCGAGATCGGGCTGCTGTATGGACAGCGGCGGCGCGATGGCCACTCCGTCGGCCACCGGCCGCACGATGATGCCCCGCTGCCGCGTCGCCCGGGTCAGCTTGCCGCTCAGGTTGAATGCGGCGTCCACCAGCGCCTTGCTCTGCTTGTCCGCCACGATCTCCACGAACAGCATCAACCCCTTGCCGCGCACGTCGCCGATGTAGGGGCGATCCTCCAGCGCGCGCAAGCGATCCAGCAAGTACGCGCCGCCGGTGGCGGCGTTCTCCACCAGATGCTCGTCCTGGATGATGCGGATGTTGGGCAGCGCCACCGCGCAGGCCACCGGGTGCCCGCTATAGGTGAACCCGTGCATGAACATCCGGTCCGGCGCGGCGAGCGTCTCGAAAATCTCGTCGGAAACGCCGACCCCACCCAGCGGCAGATAGCCGGAGGTGATGCCCTTGGCGAAGGAGACCATGTCCGGTGTTTCGCCGTAGGTTTGCATGCCGAACAGTTGGCCGGTGCGGCCGAAGCCGGTGATCACCTCGTCGAAGATGAGCAGAATGTTGTTGGCGCGCAGCACCGGCGCGATGGCGTGCCAATACGCGTCCGGCGGCACGACCACGCCGCCCGCTCCCTGGATCGGTTCGCCGATCATCGCCGCGATGGTGTCGGCTCCTTCACGGGCGATGGTTTCTTCCAGTTCGCGCACCAGCGAGGCGACGAATTCGTCTTCGCTCATCCCTTCGCCATGCCGGTACTGGTAGGGCGGGGTGAGATGAATGTAGCCGGGAACTTCGGGACCGAACCCCTCGTGGTAGCCGGGGATGCCGGTGGCCGCCAGCGCGCCCATGGCGATGCCGTGGTAGGCCTTCCGGCGGGAAAGAATCTTGATCTTGCCCGGCTGCCCTTTCAGGTACCAGTAGTAGCGAGCGATCTTCAGCGCCGTTTCGTTGGACTCGGCTCCGCCGGAGGTGAACTGGAAGTGGTTGAGCGGGTCCGGGAAAATCTCGGCCAGTTTGGTCGCCAGTTCGATCGGCGGCGGGCTGGCCATCCCGAAGAAGGTGGGCGCGAACTCCAGCGTGTGGAATTGGGCGGCGGCGGCATCGGCCAGTTCGGGGCGCGCGTGCCCGATATTGACATTCCACAACCCGGCGAAGGCGTCGATATAGCGGTTGCCTTCGGCGTCCCAGAGATAGACGCCCTCGCCGCGCACCATCACCAGCGCGCCGTCACGCTGGATGGCGTGCAGATTGGAAACCGGGTGCAGCAGATGCGCCCGATCTTGTGCGATCAATTCGGCGGCGTTCCAGGTCTGCGCAACGGCCATGGCGCGGGCTCCTCCCGGTGAATGCGATCCGGCGGCATCCGCCAGCGACGCGCCGCCGGACGCCCGATGATCCGGCAGTGTAGCAGGGGCGCCTCAGCGGCGGGCGGCTCCGCGCGACGCCGGCAGCGACACGATGGCGGAGGATGCGCGCACGATCAAGTGGGTCGGCAGGATCTCCTCGCGCGGCGGCCCGCACTCGCGGCCAGTGATGCGGTCCAGCAGCATCCGCGTCGCCAGCGCCCCGATCTCGTGCACGGGTTGCGCCGCCGCCGTCAGGAACGGCGCACGCGATTCAGCGAAGGGAGCGTCGTCGAAGGTCGCCACCGCGACATCATCCGGTACGGCGCAACCGGCCCCTTCCAATGCGCGCAAGGCGCCGATGCCGAGAAACCAGCTTCCAGTGAAAATGGCGGTGACGCGCGGCCGGATGTCCAGCAGCGTGGCGGCCCGCCGTTCACCCGCCGCCAGCGTCCAGGGGTCGCGGCTGATCAACGTTTCGTCCACCGGAGCGCCCGCTTCGGCCATCGCCTGGCGGAAGCCGCGTTCGCGCTCCTCCACCGACAGCGCGCCATCCAAGCCGTTGAGCAGCGCGATGCGGCGGTGACCTTGCGCCAGCAGATGGCGCGTGAGCGCACGCGCCCCGCCGACGTTGTCGCCGCGCACCGAGTCGACCGCCAGATCCAGCGGCGGCTCGTCGATCAGCACGGTCGGCGTACCCTTCTCCTGCAAAATGCGGACAGCCGCCCGAGGCGGCTTCAGCGAACCGAACACGACACCGTCGACATTGTGGGCCAGCATCAGATCGACATAGGTGCGCTCGCGCTCCGCCGAGGCGTTGCTGTTGCCGAGGATGACGCGGAACCCCGCGGCGCTGGCGACATCCTCCACCGCCTGCGCCACATGGAGATAGAACGGATCGACCAGCTCCGGGATGAGCAACCCGATGGAGCGCGAGCGTCGGGTCTTCAACCCGCGGGCCAGCGCGTTGGGCACGTAGCCGAGTTCGGCGACAGCCGCCAACACCCGCTCGCGCGCTTCCAGGCTGACATGACCGCGCCCGGAAACGACACGGGAAACGGTCGCGGTGGAAACGCCGGCGTGAGACGCAACGTCGCGTATGGTGGCCAACGCGTGTCCTTTCAACGATCGCGCTACAGGACGCTACCATTCGCCGCGACGGCGGTCAAACGACGGTCGACGCCCCGCCTGACCGTCCAATTTTTCGCCTCGGAGCGCCCGCCAGACCCGTGCGCTGACCGACGATTCAGTGACGATGAGCGATCGGGAAACATCAGTGCCTGTGACGCGCCCGGAGCCGTCGCTTCGTCCATTCGCTGCCTGACGGCGCGCGTTCGGACCAAAGGGCTTGCTGCGGCTTCGTGCAGGATAAGGTTGAGCTTACTCTGTTCCCCGTGTGGAGCAGCGATGCCATTGGCGCATCTTCCCGAACGTTCATAACAGGCTCTCGGTCGATGTGCGATCCCGCGCCGAGCGGGCGCGCATCGCCCGCGCGGTGGCCCGCCGGCTGCCCGAGATCGTCTCGCTCCACCCGGGGGCGCGTCCGCCCCGCATGGCGTGCTTGCCGCCGATCGGCCTCGCCGCGCCCGCGCCACTCGGCCCGGATCCGCCGGGCTGGTTGTAATGAAAGGAGCCTCCACGGCCGAAGCTTTGCCTGCTGGCCGACCCCCGGCCTCGATCCGGCCACCTGCGCCTTGAGTCTGAAAAATGTGGCGAACAATCAGATCGACGACGTGGCGCCCCACAACTCGCGATGCTCTAGCTCGGGAGCGCAAGCAGGCATTGGATTGAAGCGTCGGCCCAGCCCGATGCCTATCCCCGTCGCCGCCACTGCTGCACTCGCATCCGCCCCGCGATCGCCGCCGTGGCGACCATGGCCAAGACGAGTTGAACGCCCAACACCCTGGTCCAGCATCCTCTGCCTTCCACGCGCACCTCCCTACAGAGCAGCGCGAAACGCAGCTCGCTTCATCCGGGTATCATACCCCACCGGTCCGGCGCGGCGCGGACGACGCGCGATTGTCAGGCGGCGCGCCGCCACGTATAGTTAACGGTGGTTTCCGGGAGTGTACGTACACCGCCCGCGCCGCCGCGTTTGCCCCGTTCCGCGGCAGAATTGCATGTGCTGGGAAGGTAGTAACACA
>JADLCW010000101.1 GCA_020847015.1 Thermomicrobiales bacterium
CCGGCAAGGTGACGGTGCGCTCGAACGAGCCGAAGCGTTGTTCGCGCATCAGGAAGCGCTTGCCTTCGCCGCCTTCCTGGTGCTCCTCGTGGCGCTGGGCGTGGATGCGCAGGGTGTCGCCCAACACGGAAATTTCGACATTCTGGGGATTGACGCCGGGCACCGGCGCGGTGATCACGTAGTTGTCGCCCTTTTCTTCGACATCGAGCGGCAGCAGCCCGGCCGCGCCGCGCGTCTGGCCGCCTTGGCCGCGCTGGCCGCCGGTGGTCGCCTGCGGGCGAACGACGCTCTCTTCGAGCAGGCGGTCCATCGCCTCGCGCAGACTGACCATCTCCCCCCAGGGGTCCCAACGGGTAATGCTCATCTTTGGCCTCCTTCATCTATACACGCGGCGGCGGCGACCGCCGAAGCGCCCGGGTCGCCGCAACCAGGCGCTTCCGGTCTTCGCAACTGGCGTACCGTAGCGCCCGGCTCCGCCCCCGCTGGCACGGTCTGGCGCAGCCCGCGCTACCGGCAATCGGCGGCGCGATCCGGGCGGCGGGGTGATTGACTGTTTTTTCAGTCAGGGCTACAGTGCGAGAACCTGAGTATCGCGCTTCAGGTGCAATCGGCGACCCGGGAGCGCTGGCGCGCTCGCGGCAGCGCCCCGGAGTGCGCACGATGACCTCGCTTCACGAACCGGAGGCGACGCGGACCGCCGCGCCGCCGGGACTGCGCATGCCGGCCGAGTGGGAGCCGCACGAGCGGTGCCTGGTGGCCTGGCCGACCCGCGACGCCTTGTGGCGGCAGCACGCCGAGGAAGCGAAACGCGAATACGCCGCGCTGATCGCGGCCATCGCCCGCTTCGAACCGGTGCTGGCGATCGCCGCGCCCGGGCGCGAGGCGGAGGTCCGCGCCTACTGCGGTTCCGCAGTCGAGACGATCGAGCTGCCGATCGACGACTCGTGGATTCGCGATTCCGGTCCCATCTTCGTGGTCGGCCCGGACGGGCGGCGCGCCGCGGTCGATTTCCGGTTCAACGCCTGGGGGGAGCGCTTCCACCCCTACGCGGATGACGACCGGTTGCCGGAGCGGTTGCTGGCCGCGCTGGGGGTGGCGCGCATCGCCTCGCCGATGGTGCTGGAAGGCGGCTCCATCACCGTCGATGGCGAGGGCACGCTGATCACCACCGAGCAGTGTCTGCTCAATCCGAACCGCAATCCGGAGTGGTCGCGGGAGCAGATCGAAGCGGAGCTGCGCCGCTGTCTCGGGGTCCAGACCATCATCTGGCTGCCCTACGGAGCCGGCGAGGATTCGATGACCGACGGTCATGTCGACGGGGTGTGCAGCTTCGTGCGGCCGGGGGTGGTGCTGCTGCAAGCGGAAGCGGACCCGGCGTCGCCCTACCACGCCCGCCACCAGGTCAACCGGCAGCGGTTGGAGGCGGCGCGCGATGCGCGGGGGCGGCGGCTGGAGATCATCGACATCCCCCAGATGGCCTTCGCGGAGGTCGATGGCGCGCCGATCCGGGTGCCGCTGGCGAATGTCTATCTGGCCAACGGGGGCGTCGTGGCGCCGGTGCCGCCGGAGCAGCCGGCCGCGGCGTGGCTGGCGGTGCTGGCGGAGGTGTTCCCGGAGCGGGAGATCGTGCCCGTGCCGATGCGGGTGCTGCCGTGGAACGGCGGCGCGATCCACTGCGTCACCCAGCAGGTTCCGGCGGCGGGAGGCGGACATGGTTGAACCGGTGGTGCTGACGGCGTTCGATCCGCTCCCCTCCCCGCTGGCGCGCGACGAACCGCGCCGCCCGCCCCTGCGGGTCGGGGTGGTGCAGGAGGCGTGGCGAGCGGACCCGGCGGCGCACGAGGCGGCGCTGGCGGCGGGCATCCGGCAGGCGGCCGCGCTGGGGGCCAGCGTCGTGTGTCTGCAAGAATTGACGCTGTCGCGCTATTTCGCCGACGAACCGGATGGGGCGGCGGCGCAGATGAGCGAGACGATTCCGGACGGTCCGACGACGCGCTTCGCGGCGCGGCTGGCCGCCGAACGCGGCGTCTGGGTGCAGGCCTCGCTGTACGAGCGAGCCGAGGATGGCGGGCTGGGCTACAACACCGCCATCTGCGTGGCTCCCTCCGGCGAGGTCGTGGCGCGGACCCGCAAACTGCACATCCCGGCGTTCGTCGGCTACCACGAGGATCGCTATTTCCGACCGGGCGCGCCGGCCTACCCGGTGGTGCGGTTGGGCGGGGCGGGGTTCGGCTTTCCCACCTGCTGGGACCAGTGGTTTCCCGAGCTGGCCCGCGCCTATGCGTTGGCGGGGGCGGAGGTGATCGTCTACCCGACGGCGATCGGCACGGAGCCGAATCATGGCGGGTTCGATTCGCAACCGGTCTGGGAGCAGGTGATCGCCGCCAACGGGGCGATGAACGCCACCTTCATGATCGCCGTCAACCGCATCGGCGATGAGGGGCGGGTGCAATTCTACGGCTCGTCGTTCATCTCCGATCCGTACGGGCGGGTGCTGCTGCGCGCCCCGCGCGACCGGGCCGCCGTGCTGGTGGCCGATCTGGATCTCGATCAGCGGCGAGACTGGCTGCGCTGGGGGATGTTCGCCACCCGGCGGCCGGACGCCTATGCGCCATTGCTGGCGACGGCGGCCGGCGGCTGAGCGGCGCCCGCGTTGCGCCGGGGTCAGGAGCCGCGGCGCAGCGCGTAGAAATCGTAGGTGCCGATGTAGATGGGGTTGAAGGCGAACCCGACGACATCGCGGCGCACGGCGGTGATCCACTGGCGCTGGGTGTAGTAGATCGCCGCGGGATCGTCGCGGGAGACGATCTGCTGCACCTCGGCCATGGCCCGCAGGAACACCGCTTCATCGGCCGCGTCGGCCGCTTCGGCCATCAGTTCGTCGACCCGCGGGTTGCAGTAGTAGCCGCCGTTGGTTCCCGCGGAGCCGGCGGAGGTGCAGACGACCTGCGCCTGCAGGTGATCCCAGGCGTCGTTGTAGGCCGGCCACCACGACCAGAAGATGGCGTTGGGTTGCTCTTCCGGATCGACATCGCGAAAGATGACCCCGGTCAGGGTGCTGTAGTCGACCGCCTCGATGCTCAGCGCGATGCCGATCTGAGCCAGATTGGCCTGAAACAATTGCGCGGCGGCGTCGTTTTCGGTCGATTCCGCCCGGATCATCAGCCGCAGTTGGGTTCCCTCGGGCACGCCGGCGGCGGCGAACAATTCCTTCGCCTTGGCCAGATCGGTGTGATAGGTGAAGGTGGCGGGGTCGAAGCCGTGGGTGATTTCGGCGACCGAACCGATGGCGCGCTTGGCGAAGCCGCCGAAGACGCCGTCGATGACCTCGTCGTAGGGGAAGGCGTAGCACATCGCCTGGCGGGCTGCGGGGCTGGCCAGGGGACCGGCCACGGTCAGCATGCAGTAGGTGACTTCGGTGCTGAATTCGGCGCTGATGGCGACCGCGGGGTCGTCGGCCATGGCGGCGGCGGCGGCGGGCGGCATCAGATCGGCGATGTGCGCCTCGCCGGTTTCGATCAACTGGCGGCGGACGATGTCTTCCCCCACGACGCGCACGAACAGGCGCTCGAAATGGTCGGCTTCCCAGCCGCGCCAATAGTCGTCGAAGCGGGTCAGCTCCACCGATTGCCCGGGTTCGAAGCGGACGATCCGGTAGGGACCGGTGCCGAGTCCCTCGGCGTTCAGTTCGGCCCAGCCGTGCCCCCAGTCGCCATCGGTTTCCAGCTCGCGCAGCCGGCGGGCGTTGACGATCTGGGCGCCGTATTGGGAGGAGACGGCGAGTTCGAACTGCGGCCAGGGGCGGCCGAGATCGAACACCACGGTGGCCGGGTCCGGGGCGGTGATGCGGGAGGGGTCGTCGAGGAAGCGGAAAAATTCCCAGGCGGGAGCCAGTTGCAGGGTCAGCAGGCGTTCGAAGGAGAGCCGCACCGCTTCGGCGTCGCAGGGGGCGCCGTCGTGGAAGTGCACGCCGGGGCGCAGGTGAAAGGTCCAGACGCTGCTGTCGGCATTGGCGTCCCAGCGCTCGGCCAGCACGCCGTCGTAGGCGTCGGTGGCGGTTCCGGCGAGGGCGCTGAGCGGTTCGTAGGCGGCGCGGATGACCAGCGCGGAGCGATCTTCGGCGGCCGAATGGGGATCGAGATCGACCGGGGAGCCGTAGGAGGCGAGCACCAGCAGGGCGGGGTCGGCGGACTGGGCGGCGGCGGGGGCGGTCCAGGCGGCGGGCAGCCGGCTCAGCGCCAGCGCGCCGGCCGCCCCCTGGAGGGCGCGGCGGCGCGAGAGGGGGGCGCGGCCGAAGCGATGGCGACCACGGGTGAACTCGTCCACGGCGGCGTCTCCTGACGCGCCCCGTCGGCGACGGAGGCGCTGAACTCCGGGTGCGGGGCGCATGCCAGCAGACGGATTCTAGCCAGTGCTGAAAATTGAGTCAATTTCCAGCGGGCGGCGGTGGCGGAGGGAGCCACTGGGTAGTAGGCTGCGGCGCATGAAGGATCGCAAGCTGGACATTTTGGAGGCGTCGTGCCGGGTGGTCGCCCGGTGCGGGGTGCGCGGGTTGCGGGTGGAGGAGGTGGCGCGGGAGGCGGGGGTGTCGGTGGCGCTGATCTACTACTACTTTCAGAACCGGGAGGATTTGCTGCGCCGGGTGCTGGAGCACGCCAATGCGCGGGCCAGCGCCTACACCCAGGCGGCGGCGAGCGGCCGCGGGGCGCGGGCGCAGATCGCGGAGATCGTGCTGCGCGAGATTCAGGACGATCCGGTGGTGGTGGAGAATGTGGCGGTGTGGAGCGAGATCGGCGCGAGCGCGATGTTCGAGCCGGCGCTGCGCGAACCGCTGGGGGTCAGCGTGGGGTTGTGGGTCGCTTCGATCGAGCAGTTGATCGCCGGGGCGCAAGCGGAGGGGGCGGTGGCGGCCAGCGTCGATGCGGCGGCGGCGGCAGCCCGGTTGGCGGCGCTGATCGACGGGTTGAGCACCCGCTGGTTGACCGGGTCGCTGTCCACCGAGGCGGCGCGGGGGTTGTTGGCGGGGGCGCTGGCGCTGGAGTTGGGCGGCGAGACCGCGCCGGCGGACCGGGGCTGCGCGCCGGCGGCGGGCGGTTGAGGGGCGGGCCTGCCGGGCGACGGCGGCGGGCGGTGGTCGCCTCGCGGCCGGCGGCGGTCGCCTCGCGGCCGGCGGTGGTCGCCTCGTGGCCGGCGGCGCTGGGGCGGGATTGGCCCGGCCGGGGCGGCCGCCCTACGCGCCCCTGCTGCGCCCAGTTCGCCGGGCGCGTTGCCGTAGCTTCCGAACGCGACCGGGCGCCGCCCTACGCGCCCCTGCTGCGCTCCGCCCGCCCCGGCGCGGGTCGTCCGGCGCCCTACCGCGTGGCATCCTGCGCGCCCTACCGCGCCCCAGCCTGAGCGTCAGCGAAGGATCTCGGCCCCGCAGCCGCCCCCGGGTCAGCCCGCGCGCCCTATCGCGTGGCAGCCCGCGCGCCCGAGCCTGAGCGCCCTACCGCATGTCATCCTGAGCGAATGCGAAGGATCTCGGTCTGGCGGCAACGAGGCCACCGCCAGCACGACGCGCGGGCGAACGGCGAGATCCTGCGCTGGCGCTCAGGATGACGCCCGTTTGCGCTCCGGATGCCCCGGCGGGGTACAGGCGGCCAGCCTTTCGCGGCCTCCCGCGCGCGGCGTTTCCCGATTTTCCCGATTATTCCAACAGAGGGGGCGGCGCGGGGGAAAACCCCGCGGGGGGGGTGGACGCGGCCCGGGTCCTCCGGCGCGCCCTCCCCCGTGTCACCCTGCGCCCCGGCTGTCAGTGGCCGAGAGCGGCCCGGCTGCCACGGCGGCGACGGCGCACGAGCCGAGACGGGATGGTTCGCGGGCTGACACCGGGGGGCGCGGCTCGGATGCCACGGCGCGGCGGGCGCGGGCTGAGGCGGCGATGGGCGGGGGATGACACCGGCGGGCGCGGCTCGGATGCCACGGCACAGCGGCGGGGGCTGACACCGGCTGCGGCCGACACGGGCCGGGGCACAGCGGCGGGCGCGGGCTGACGCGGCGGGGGATCGCGCCAGCGGCTCGGTGACGGCGCGCGGGGCGGGGTGGTTCGCGGGGCCGGCCGGCTCGGGTCGCCGCTGGCGGACCATCTGGACGGCGCTGCGGGTACCGGTGCGGCACGGGGATTGCGAACGAATGTTCTAAACCGCTACGATGGCTGCGCTTGCCGACCGGGGCGCGGAAGGGAGGGCCGCGCGAGACCTCGGCGGGGCGCGGCGGGGAACGCGGCGGATGGGCCGCGGGAGACCTTCCGGCAGCGTGGCGCGCCGGAGGGGCCGGGACGCACCCGTTCGCCGCAGCGAACGTGCGCGGGCAGCGCGGGCCG
>JADLCW010000102.1 GCA_020847015.1 Thermomicrobiales bacterium
CGGTTTGCTCGGCGAAGAAGATGGCGCGGTTGACCGCCTCGATCTCCACGATCGGCGGGCGGGAGTCGGCATGCGCCAGTGGGTCGGTGCGCCCCTCCCGCTCCATCCGGGCGAGCCCCGCTTGAAGCAGCGCGTCGTTCTCGGCGTGAAGACCGAACAGATACGGAGTGTCGCGCAAATGCTCCAGGGTGAGCAGAATCTGATCGTCGCGGACCCCGGGGAATGTCGGGTCGGAGTCGCACATGAAGGCCTTGAACCCGACCGCGCCGGCCGCGATCTGATCGTCGATGGCGGAGGCGTCCTGACCGCTGCACACCCCGCCCCACAGCGCGAAATCGACGACCGTCTCATCGCTGGCCAACTCGACCCGGCGGCGGAACACCGCGCCGTCGAGCGTGGGCGGGCTCGCCTGCGGCATCTCCACCACGGTGGTGACGCCGCCAGCCGCCGCGGCTCGCCCGCCGTTGGCGAAGCCTTCGAATTCATCCGGCGGCGGGGGGCCGAAATCGGGGTCGTCTTGCAGGAAGTGGGTGTGCGCGTCGATCGCGCCCGGCAGCACCACCAGCCCGCTGGCGTCGATCCGCGCGTCGGCCGCAACCGCTTCGCCCGGGGCCAGCAGCGCGGCGATGCGCTCGCCCTCGATCAAAATGTCGGCGGTCGTCGCGCCGCCCGGGACCACCACCAGTCCCCCGCTCACCAGTGTCCGAACCATCGCCGTTTCCTCCTGTTGCCCCATCGCATCGTTGCCGTCTAGCGGCGTCGCAAACCGGGTGTGAGCGCCTCCTGCAGCCCGTCTCCGAGCAGGTTGAAAATCATGACGGCGATCAGGATCGCCAGACCGGGAAACGTCGCAAACCACCACTGATCGAGGATGAAATCCTTGCCAATGGCCACCATCGACCCCCATTCCGGGGTCGGCGGCTGGGCGCCCAACCCGATGAAGGAAAGTCCGGCCGTGGTGAGCATGGCATACCCCACATCCAGACTCATCTGGACGATGATGGGCGTCGAGCAGTTGGGCAGAATGTGACGCAGCAAAATCGTGCGGTCGTCGGCGCCGCTGGCCCGCGCCGCCTCGACGAAGGCCTCCCCACGCAACTGCATGGTTTGCCCGCGCACGAGCCGGGCGTACCACGGCCACCAGACCACGGCGATGGCGATCATGGCGTTGAACAGACTGGCTCCCAGCGCGGCGGAAACACCCATGGCCAGCACCAGCGCCGGGAAGGCGAGAAACATGTCGGTCAGCCGCATCAGCGCCTCATCGACGAATCCGCCCCGATACCCGGCGACAAGCCCGACCGCCGTGCCGATCGTGACCGCCAGCGCCAGCACCACGGCCGCGGCCAGCAGCGAGAGGCGGGTTCCGTAGATCACCCGGCTGAGCAGATCGCGACCGCCGTCGTCGGTGCCGAAGAGATGCGTCGCGGAGGGCGGCAGCAACCGCTGCTCCGGAGCCAGGGCGTTGGGATCGAAGGGGGCGATGAGCGGGGCCAACACCGCCAACGCGATCAGAGCCGCCGCCAGCGCTCCGCCAACGAAGGCGAGCCGGTTGCGGCGCAGCCGCGCCAGCAGCAGGGCGCGGGTTGCCCCGGGCGCGTTGGCGGTGGCGCGGTGAAGCGCGACGGAATCGGCTGCCATGGCGGATCGAGATCCCTTCGGCCGCGGCCGGCGGTCAGTAGGTGATGCGCGGGTCGAGCGCGGCGTACAGCAGATCGACGATCAGGTTCACCAGCACGTAGATGACCGAGATGAGCAGCGTCACCCCCATGATGGCGGCGTAGTCGAGATTGTGGATGGCGCCCACCGCATAGAGCCCGATGCCCGGCCAGTTGAACACCGATTCGACCAGGAAGTTGCCGGCCAGCAGATAGCCGACCTGCAACCCGATGACGGTCAGCGTCGGCACGAGCGCGCTGCGGAATACGTGGCGAACCATCACCTGCCCGTTGCCGAGCCCCTTCGCCCGCGCCGTGCGCACGAAATCGGCGCTCATCGTCTCCAGCAGCGAAGCCCGCGTCATCCGGGTGATGATGGCGAGACTGCCGACGGCCAGCGTCGCGGCCGGCAGAATCAGATGGGTGAGCGCGCTGCCAAACAGCGTGACATCGCCGGCCAGAAGCGCGTCGACCAGATAGGAGCCGGTGACGCGCGGCGGTTCGAAATCGAAGGTGTCCAGTCGGCCGCCAACCGGCAACAGCGACAGATTTTTGTAAAACACGACCTGCAAGATCAGCCCCAACCAGAACACCGGCATCGAAACGCCGATGATGGCCAACCCGCGCGACAGATGATCGACCAGCCGACCCGGTTTCATCGCCGAGACGATCCCCAGCGGCAACCCCACCACGAGCGTGATGAGCAGCGCCGCGCCGGTCAGCTCCAGCGTAGCCGGCAGGAATTCGCGCAGATCGTCGAGCACCGGCCGGCGCGTGGTGACTGACATCCCCAGATCGCCGTGCAACAGCCCGCCCATATAGGCGCCATAGCGTTCGAGCAGCGGTCCGTTCAGCTTGTATTGCTCGGCCAGGGCGTCGACCTGCGCCTGGGTGGCGTGCGGTCCGGCCAACAGCCGGGCGGGGTTGCCGGGGACGACGTTGGTCAACGCGAAGGTGATGGCGCTCATCCCAAGGATGACGAGCGCCATCAAGACCAGGCGGCGCGCGATGTACCGAAGCACGGCCTCTCCATGGGGTGGCGCGTGGGCGAGTCGTTGGACCGACCGCACGACGCCGGGCGCGGCGCGGGTCACGGCGGCGCGGTGCGTCGCCGCGACCCGCGCCGGCGGTTACGAACGCTTGTGCACCGCGTACCAGTCGACGGTCTCGATATAGAACCCGTTGAATACGAACCCCTCGACATCGTCGCGGATCGGCGTGCGGTAATTGCGCTCGAATACGAACAGCGCCGGGGCGTCGTCGACGAGAATCTGCTGCGCTTTATTCCAGAGCGCGACCCGCTTGGCCTCGTCCGGCTCGGCCCAGGCCCGATCGATCAGGTCGTCGAACTCCGGGTTGGAATAGTAGCCCCAGTTGTACCCGGCGGTGCCCTGCGCCGCCGTCGCATAGAGCGTGAACAGGTAGTCGTACGGCGTCTTCAGCGACGGCCACCAGACGATGCCGTAGGCGTGGTCGGCTGTTTCCGGGTTCGAGAGCAGGTCGGCCCAGGCGCTCGGGGTGAGCTCCTGAATTTCGACCCCGATCCCCAGATCTTTCATGTTCGCCTGGAACAACTCGCCCATGGGGCGCTTCCAGGCGTAGCCGGTTTCGTAGGTGTATTTGATGGTGAAGCCGCCGTCCGGGTAACCCGCCTCGGCCAGAAGCTGCTTCGCCTTGGCGGGATCGTAGGTGTATTGCGGCAGATTGGCGTCGAACCCGACGAAGGTGCTCGGCAGCGGACCGCGCGCCAGCTTGGCGTGGCCGCCCATGGTGTTGTCGATGAAGGATTGGTAGTCGAACCCGTGGGAGATCGCCTGCCGCACCTTCTTGTCCGCTGTGGGGCCGGATTTGCAGGGCAGCGCCAGGTAGTACTGGTTGAAGGAGGGCAGATCGGTGACGGTGATCCCGTCCGTTCCCACCAGTCCTTCGACGGTGTCCTCCGGCAGGAAGAACGCGAAGTCGACCTGACCCTTCTCCAACATCAGGCGCTCGCTGGATGGCTCCGTGACGTACGCCACCAGCGCCTGATCGGCATGAGCGCCCTCCCAGCCCTGCCAGTAGTTGGGGTTGCGGCTGAACGCGGCCTTTTGCGCCTTGGTGTAGCCCTCCAGCACGTAGGGTCCCGTGCCGACCATGTTCTCGCGCAGCCAGTCTTGCGCCCAGTCGTCGCCCTGGGCGTGATCCTTGATGGCCTTGGGGGAAATGATGTAGGGCGAGTAGAGGCTGGAGAAAACGGACAGGAATCCGTCGGCGAACGACGACAGCGTGATGACCAGGGTCATGGGGTCGGGCGTGTCCATGCTCGCGACCGGTTCGAGCGCGTAGGCGATGCCCTGCTTGACCCCGATCTGCCGCTCGATCGAAAACTTCGCAGCCGCCGCATTCAAGGGCTCGCCGTCCGTGAAGGTCACGTTGGGGCGCATCTTGAACGTGTAGGTCAGGCCATCTTCGGAGACATCGATGCGTTCGGCCAGATGCGGCGCGATCTCCAGCGTGTCGCCCTTGTACTTGGCCAGCGTTTCGTACGAGGCGCGCCACAGCAACGGCGACTGACCGTCGAACGAAACGTGCGGATCGAGGGTGACCGCGTCGGCCCCCGAGGCGACCACGATGCGGTTGGGTCCATCCTGCCGGGCCGGCGCGGCCAGCGCCGGACCGCGACCCAGACTGCCCGGCGCGACGGCCGCGGCTCCCAGCGCGGCCATGCCGCCGACCAACCGGCGACGTGTGAACCGCCGTCCGTGCGCAAGTTCGCCGCTTCGGCGTGTGGGGGTGAACTCCATCTCGCGCTCCCGTTTCCCGGATCGTGCGCGGCCGCCGCCCATCGTCCCCATCGCTCCGGTCTGGCCGCCCAATTCTCCGATGCGTCCGATTTGCCGCACGATATGATCGCAAACGATTACACGGCTGGCAACCAGGGATCCCCAGGCAGCGGCGACACATCAACGCATTCTCGCGCGGCGCCCGCCGGGGAGCGCAGCCACGCAGACTCCCGATCCCACGCGAATTCGCCCGCTCCGGCATCGTCGGCGGACCCCGGTTCGCGGTACGCTGACCCATCATGGCGACCGTCCCCACCACTGTTCCCAAATCCGCCCGCGCGCCCTGGTCCTTCGCGCGCCGCATGACCCCCGCCGAGGGCTGGAGCGTGCTGCTGCTCCACATCGTGGTGGCGCTGGCCGCCGCCTGGACGGTGGCGCTCACCCCACTGGCGCCGCCCCGCGCCGATCTTGCCGCGCTGACCCTCGGCGGGTTGGCGGTCGGGTTCACGCTCGGCAAACTGCGCGCGCCGGATCTGCTCGCCCATGCGATCGCCTTCGCCGGCGGGCTGCTCTTCAGCGCCTGGTTGGTCGCCATCGGATCCTCGACCGCCCCCGGCGGCCAATTCGCGCGGGCGCGCGTGCTCGGCGAGCTCGCGTTGGAGTGGCGCCGGCGGATGCTCGCCGGCCGCGAGCTGGACGACCCCGCGCTCTTCGCCATCATTCTCGGGTTGACGGTCTGGCTGGTCGCCTACACCTCGGCCTGGACGCTCTACCGCCGCGGCTGGCTGGCGACGGCGCTGCTGCTGCCGGCCACGATCGCCTTCGTCAATCTGGGCTATGCCGGCCAAACCGACACCACCGCGCTGCTGGTGCTGCTGGCCGCCGCCTGCGCGCTGGCCGCCCGCTACCACGGTTTCCGACGCCAGCGCGCCTGGGCGCGCTCCGGGTTGAACCACCCCACCGCGCTGCCGCATCGCTTCCTGTGGGCCGGCATCGCGGTCGCGCTGGCGGTGGCCACCGTTGGTTGGGTGCTGCCGCTATCCGCCCGCGACGGACTCGGCACGGTGTGGCAACGGCTGGAGGATCCCTGGAGCGCGGTGCAGGAGCGGTGGGACGACGCGCTCGCCCGGCTCGCTGGCGACAGCGACTTCGGCGGCGGCTCCTATGCGACCTTCGGCGACAAGTTCCGCCTCGGCGGCGCGCTCGATCTCTCCGACGAGCCGGTGATGATCTTTCGCCCCACCAGCGGCGCGGCCGGCCCGAC
>JADLCW010000103.1 GCA_020847015.1 Thermomicrobiales bacterium
CAGCGGCGCCGGTCAGCACCTCGTCCACCCACGGCCCGGCCACATTGACGACCGCCCTGGCGGCAACCCGGAACGTCTCGCCTGAGCGCTCGTCCGCGGCCACCACACCGCTGACGCACTGGCCCGCGCGCTCGATTTCGATGACGCGGGCGTAGGTGCGCACCACCGCCCCGTGCTGGACGGCGGAGAGGGTGTTCTCCACGACCAGACGCTCGGGGAAGGTCGCCTGAGCGTCGTAGTACACCGCCTCCCCCAGCAGTCCTTCGGGATTGAGACCGGGGGTCATGCGGAGCGCTTTGGCTCGCGACCACACCCGATGGCGCGGCAGCGACTTGTCGAAAGAGAGCGCGTCGTAGGCGGCCATGCCGGCCCGCACCACGCGCGGGCCGCGCTGAGCGTTCGCATAGAGCGGAATCGCCATCGGGAGCGGTGCGACCAGATGGGGGGCGTTGCGCAGCAGCGCTTCGCGCTCGCGCAGCGATTCGCGCACCAGGCGGATCTCACCGTGCTCCAGGTAGCGCAGACCGCCGTGGATCAGGCGGCTCGATCCGCTCGATGTGCCGCCCGCGAGATCGCCCTTGTCCAGCAGCAGCACGCGCAATCCGCGCATCGCCGCATCGCGCGCGATTCCGGCTCCATTGATCCCGGCTCCGATCACCACCAGGTCGTAGCGCCGGGAAGCGATCTCCGCCGGAAACGTTTCGCGCATCACGCCTCCCCGTAGCGCACCGGCACGGGCGCGCGGCGCAGCGGACGATGCACAATGGTCGCATGAACGACACGCGTGACGCGAACGGGCTGGTCGCCTTGATCACCATTGAAGCCGCGCTGGTCACCGTGATCGGGGTCGCCCGGGAGCGCGCCGAAGCGGGCGACCTCGATCTCGCGGTCGATGAGATCGACGTCCTGCGCGCCGCTCAGTGCCAGGATGAGGCGCACTACCACCTGCTGCGGGCGCTCGGCGCCGTGCCGGCGACGGAGGTGTTCGCCATTGCCGAGTCAACGCTGGGCGGGCGTGAGCCGCTGCTGCGCTTCGTGCTGGCGCTGAAAGAAATTGCGACCGGAGCCGGTATGGCGCTGGCGCGCGCTCAGGCGGGAGCCGGCGAGCCGCCGCTGGCGGAGACGATTTTCGCCATGGGAGCGATCGAGGCCGGTCATGCGACGCTGCTGCGGCGTATGCTCGGGCAGTCGCCGCCCAATGACCGCGCCTTTTTGCCCTGGCGCTTCACCGAGGCCGCCGACGCGCTCGTCGTTCTGGCCGAAACCGGGCTGCTCGACGTCACGCCGGACGCCGTGGCCTTCCCCGGTCCCCTTCCCCGCGACTGTCGCGGCGTCGCCGGTCTCGTACCCCAGACGACCGAAGACGCTTTGCGCTGGCGCGATATCACAGCCGGTCCCAAATCCTGAACCTAACGGCCCGTTGAGCGACCCGTGGCGCGCCTCTACACTATGCGTACGGACGGGGCCGCGCCCCGCAATGAGGGACGGAGCGGATGGCCGACGCCGACGAGCAGCAGGAGTCTACCCCGGCGGGGCGGCCGCGCCTGCACCGCCTGCTCGGCGGTCGCCCGCTGTCGGTCTATCTGGTGCTTGCCGCCGGGCTAGTGGTGCTGCTGGGGTTGCTGGCGCTGGTGTACGTCACCGGACGCGGCGATAGCGAAGGTCCCAAGCCGCCGATCTGTTTACCGGTGACGCTGGCGGAGGCGGAAGCCGCCGTCAACCGGGGTCTCGTCGAGCGCGTCAATGTGCTTACCATGCGCGAAAGTCCGGAGATCGGACCGCTGGCGATCACCCTCGATCTGGTTGGCGGCAACTGCCGCGAGCTGCCCAAGGGTGTGCGGACCCAGGGGGATTTGTACCGTCTGATCGGAGTCGTGACCGTCTACAACCAGACCCGAGCCGGGGAGCAGCGCATCGCGCTGCTGTGGGAAGAGCAGGCGGACATCCCGTCAGATTTGTTGGCGACTCCCTCCCCCACCGCGAGCCCCACGCCGACGCCGACCGCGACGCCGATTCCGACTGCGACCGCGCCGGCCACGTCGACGGCGATCCCCACCGCGACGCCGGCGCCGACCGCCACCCCGGTTCCGCCGACCGCGACGCCAGCGCCAACCGCAACCCCGCGTCCGCCAACGGCCACCGCGGCGCCCACCAAACCAGCCGTGGCGCCCACCAGCGCGCCGACTACCGTGCCGCTGCCGATAAAGAAGCCATAACGCTGCGAGCCGGGTTCGAAGCGCTGGCCCGCGTGCTCGAACTCGGGATGCGCGTTCGCTCAGTCGGCCCCGCTGGCGTCCCAGCGGAAGAAGCGGATGGCGATCGTCATCGCCACGGCGAATACGACCAGCAGCACCAGCAGATCGGTCCAGACGGCGGTCAGCCCCGCGCCGCGGGTCATCAGATCGCGCAAGGCGTCGACCAGGTAGGGCAGCGGCAAGGCGCGGGTGATCGGCTGCAGCCAGCCCGGCGCGGCGTCCATGCTGAAAAAGATGCCAGAAAGAAACAGCATCGGAAACGCGATCAGGTTGGCGTAGGATGCCGCCGCTTCGGCGTTGCGGGCGACGCCGGAGATGGCGAACCCGATCGCCAGGAACGTCAACCCGCCGACCGCGACGGTCAGCGCGATCGCCAGCGGATCGCCGCGCAGATGGAATCCAAAGAGCAGTTTGGCCAGCGCCACCAGAATGATCGACTGCGCCGCCACGACCAGCAATTGCGACAGCGCCTGCGCGAATATGAAGGACGTCAGCGGGAAGGGCGTCACCCTGATCCGCCGCAAAATACCCTTTTCGCGATAGTTCACGAAGGCGGTGGACAGTCCGATAATGCCGGCGTTCATCAAATTCATCGCCACGATGCCCGGCAGGAAGGCGTCCATGAAGGTGATGTCCTGCGCATCGACCGGCTCTTCCTCGATCGCTGCCGCCGGTTCGCCCCCGGCGAGTTCGTTTAAGGTCTGGCGCACCACCCCTACCGCCATCGCCTCGGAGGGACCCCGGGCCATGTCGTAGTAGAGCGTGGCGGCCGGGCGGCCGTCCGCTTCCGCCACCGGGAACGTCAGCACGATATCGCGCTCGCCGCCGCGCAGACGCGCCAGCTCCTCCTCGGCGGGACCACGGCTCACCATGAAGGCGGGATTCGCCTCCATCTCCCGCGCCGCAGCTTCGCCAAATTCCGAGGCGGGTTCGGCAATGCCGACGTGGAAGGTGGTGATGGCGCCACGCCCGAAAATGGCTCCGAATACGACGATGAACAGCGCCGGAAACGCCAGATTCCAGAACAGCGCGCCCCGGTTGCGCGAACTCATCTTGACGTTGGCCCGCACCATGGCCCAAAACGATCTCATGATGACTCCGTTGCGCTCGCGCGAGACGGCGTCGCGCCGGTCGGACCCGGCGAGACGCGATCGCTCAGTTGATGCCGCGCCGACGCCGACCTCGTCGTTCGTTCCGCTCGGCGGCTGGTTCGCCCACTTCGTAGGCCCGCCCCGTGTAGTGAAGGAAGACGTCCTCCAGAGTGGCCTGGGCAGTGGTGAGCCCGGCCAGCGCCACGCTTTCCCGCGTCGCCAGCGCCAGCAACCCGATCAGCGTGGTCTGGGCGTCGGTGGTTTGCAGGCGCAGATCCGCGCAACGCTCATCGCCGCCGCAGTCGAGCGCGATCGCGCTCGGCAGCGCCGCCAATTCCGCCATCGGCAGCGGACCGCTGAGCCGTGCGCGGATCGTGGCGTCGGCCCGCAGCGAACGCACCAGCGCCGCTGGCGTGTCGCAGGCGACGATTTGCCCGTGGTCCATGACGGCGACGCGGTCGCACAACACATCCGCCTCTTCCATGTAGTGCGTCGTGAGCACCACTGTGGCGCCTTCGTCGCGGATGGAATGGACGGTCGCCCACAGAGCGCGCCGCGCCACCGGGTCCAGACCCGTGGTCGGCTCGTCGAGGAAGACGATGCGCGGCTGGTTGACCAGCGCCAGGGCGATGGCGACGCGCTGTCGCTGACCGCCGGAGAGTTGATCGACGCGTGCTCTTCGCTTTTCCGTCAACCCAACCATGGCGATCAGCGCGGCGACCCGCTCCGGCGAATCGTCGGCGCCATACAACCCGGCAAACAACTCGACCAGTTCGGCGATCGTCAGAAGATCGAACAGCGAGGTCGATTGCAGTTGCACGCCGATCAGGCGGCGCACCGCGTCGCCCTGCGTCGCCGGATCCAACCCTGCCACCCGGATCGTGCCGGCATCAGGCGCGCGCAGCCCCTCGATCATCTCCAGCGTGGTCGTCTTGCCGGCTCCGTTCGGACCGAGAATGCCGAAGATCTCGCCGGTATAGACCGTCAGATCCAATCCATTGACTGCGACGTGACCGCCGTACCGTTTGACCAATCCCTGCGCTTCGATGATCGGCTCGGCGGTGGGCACGGTGGACGGGTCTGAGGCGGTGGTAGTCACGCGCTATCCTGGGGATTCGGACGCTCATCGCAGCCGATCATTATGATGCGTTCGATGGAGCGGTCGCCAGCGCCGGTGCGGCGGCATCGCCCGATCGCGGCATCCCTCGGCAGGAGCCGCGCCGGGGACCGGTCGACCAGCGTCTTCCAGGGAGGAGTCGTCATGATGCACCTCGCCGGTTCGTCGCGCATGCTGTCGGCGCTGGTTGTGCTGCTGCTGGCGCTTGGCTCGATGGCGCCTGCGGCAGCGCAGACCGGCCGGCGCGGACTGACCGAGGGACACGCGGCGGTCATCGCTCAGGGGGTGGCCCCGCTACCCGCGGCGTCGATTGCCTGGGTGGTGGATACCGGGAAGGCGCCCTCGGCTCCAGCGGCGCGCGAGACATCCGCCGCACTGGGTTTCACCTATGCCAGCGATGCCGCACTGATGGTTGAGGAAGTCGTCGACGGCCGGGTGCGCTTGCTGCCCGGAGAAGCGGTCTTCACCCGCCCCGGGACCCGGATTCGTCGCATCGGCATCGGCGGCGACCCCGTCGCGTATCTGAGCATCGACCTCGTCGCCGCCGCGGACGCCGCCGTTGCCGGCGCGGCCGGGGCTGCCTACGTCGGCGCCCCGATCCGCTCCCCCGGCAACGGCGAATTCGATATCGATCTGATCCGAGACGTGCTGCGCCGCGGCGAGGAGACGGCTTTGCCGGCGGGCGTTCTCTCAACCCTGGTGCACGTGGCGGCGGGAACCGTCGAGATCGATCTCGGTCATGGCCGCCCGCTGCGGGTCGTGGCCGGAGCGACCGTCGAGGTGGATGGCGCGGCCGTGGTGCGCGGAGTCGGCCGCGATCGGGCGACCCTGCTGGCGGCGCTGGTCAGCGCCGAAGCACCGACTCGCCTGACCCCGCCAATCGCGGCGACGCCAGTTGCAGCAACCCCGGGAACTCCCACCGCTACGCTAGCGGCCGTCCCGGAAGAGGCGGTCGCGACGCCGATCGGA
>JADLCW010000104.1 GCA_020847015.1 Thermomicrobiales bacterium
AACTACGCCGAGCGCAACCGCGGCGACGCCAGCAAGCCGCCGCACCCGCCCGGTGAACCGCGCATTGGCCGACAACTCGATCCGCATCGCCGACGCCCGAACCGCGCTCATTGCCGCTCTCCGATCTGGGCGACTGCCGCCGCTCGCCGCTGCCGGCGAAACGCCGCCGCCCGGCGTCGCTTCGCATCCTCGCTGTACAGATCCTTCACGAGTGCGGCGAACCCCTCTCGAAGTTCGTCCGCCGTCATTCCAGTCGGGCGCACGTTGACGTCGAAGACGGTGCAGGCCTCCCACTCCTCGGGTTTCAGCAAGCGGCCCTCGTCGCGCAACCTGCTGTACAAGGGAGTCCCCGGCATGGCCGTCATCACGGTCACCTGCACTTCGTACAATCCACTCTCTTCCACGAAATCGCGCACCGCCGCGAACTCGTCCTTCGTCGCTCCGTCCAGCCCAAGCACGAAGCAGCCATTGACGGCGATGCCGCGCGACTGAATCCGCTCAATGGCGCGCTTGTAGTCGTCCAGTCGGCCGCGCTTCCAGTTGTGCCGCGTCTCCACGCCGTCCAGAGCCGCCGCCGTGGGGCTCTCCAGTCCGACCAACACTTGGGCGCAACCAGAGTCGCGCATCAGGTCGAGCAGTTCCGGATCGTCGGCGATGCTGATATCCGTTTCGGTGAACCAGCGGATGTTCTCCCCGGCGATCGCGCTCAGCAGCGCCTTGGCATGCTTGCGATCCACGAAGGAGTTGTCATCGGCAAATTCGATAAAGGGATGCGACCAACGGTGCTTGATCTCGCGGATTTCGGCGACGACCTTCTCCACTGGCTTGCGCTTGTAGCGCGGCGTGAGCAGGATGGAGCTGGCGCAGAATTCGCACTTCCAGGGGCAGCCGCGGGTCGTCTGCACGGTGAAGCGGTTATAGCGGTCGGGGTTCAGCAGATCGAAACGGGGCATCGGAGCGCCGGCCAGGTCGAACTCCTCGCCGTGGGAACGATAGATCCCGCCAAGGCGGCCCCGCTCGGCGTCCGCGAGCACATCCAACCAACGGATCTCGCCCTCGCCGGCGACCACTGCATCGAACCAGCGGGCGGCGTCATTCGGCGCGGCGGTGGCATGGAGGCCGCCCAATACCGTCGGCGTGCCCCGCGCGCGGAACCGGGTCGCGAGCGCGTAGGTGTTCCTCGCCTGGGCGGTAAAGGTCGAGATCGCCGCCAAGTCGCAGCCTGGCAATTCCCCGATGGCGTCGACCTCCTTGACTTCGTGATAGCTGATCGTGTGGCGCTCCGGCGTCATGCCGGCCAGCGTCAGCAACCCGAGGCTGGGCAGCGCAGCCACCGCCTTGCCGCGCTCGATGAACCCGGGCAAGGTGAGACCAAGTTTGGTCAGTTCCGGGTCGTGGGCGCGAACTCCGCTCATGGCAACCAGCGCGATGTGCATGTCCGTCTCCTTTCGCTGTGTCGTCGTCCATGCCTGAATGCGAGGGTAGCGACGAATGGCAGCGCTGAAATCCGCAAGAACGCGGGATCGGACACGGAAATCGACCCCGCCAAGAGATTCGCCCGCTGGAATCTCCGTAGTTCCGCGGACATCGACGGCTCACCGAGCGAAGCTGATGACGCTATACTTTCGACAAACCAGCGTTCGGAACGGCGAAGACGCCGCCGCGGATCGCGCGTTCGGGAACCGGGAGCACAGCTGAAAGCGCCGAGGGGATCGCCCGCGTGGTGCTTTTTCCTGAGCCGGTCACCCCTTGGCGATGGGCCGAACTGGCGCCTCGTCAGCAGCGAAGCAGCATGGCGTCGCGCGACGGCCCCTCATCCCTGCCGGGGGTTTTTTCATGTCCGCCGGGCGCCGGCGCAACCGGGGAGCACGATGTCGGTCCAGGAGCAACTCGACGAACTACGGGATCGCGCCCAAGGCGAACTGGATGACGCTGCCGATCTCGCGGCGGCGCTCGCCTGGGAGAAGGCGCACCTCGGTCCAAAGGGCGACGTGACGCTGTTTCTGCGCGGGGTGGGCTCGCTGCCGACGGAAGATCGTCCGCTCGCCGGGCGGGCCGGCAATGCCCTCAAGATCGTGCTTGCCGATCTTTTCGAGCAACGTCGGGCGACGCTCGCTGCCCACGACCTCGAGCAGCGGCTGGCCGCCGACGCGATCGATGTCACCCTGCCCGGCCGCCCGCCATCGCTCGGCGCCGAGCATCCGGTCAGCCAGATGATCGACGAATTGAGCGACATCTTCGCGTTGCTCGGATTCCAGACCGTATTCGGACCGGAAGTCGAAACCGCTCGCTACAACTTCGATCTGCTGAACATCCCCGCCGACCACCCTGCGCGCGACGTATGGGACACCATCCACGTCGAGAGTCCCGGCGAACTTGTATTGCGCACGCATACTTCGCCGATGCAAGCGCGGGTGATGGAAACGACCCAGCCGCCGGTCCGCGTGGTCGTGCCGGGTCGCGTCTACCGGTATGAAGCGCAAGACGCTTCCCACGAGTGGATGTTCCACCAACTCGAAGGGCTGGCGGTCGATCGCCACATCACCATGGCCGATCTGAAAGGCACGCTCACGGAACTTGCCCGGCAGCTCTTCGGCCCCAGTCGCCGCATTCGGTTCCGCTGCGACTTTTTCCCCTTCGTCGAGCCGGGTGTCGATTTTGCCGTCGACTGCGCGCTCTGCAACGGCAAGGGATGTCGCGTCTGCAAGGGCACCGGCTGGCTGGAGATGGGGGGGGCCGGCATGGTTCACCCGCGCGTGCTGGAGGGCGTTGGTTACGACCCGGCTCGCTACAGCGGGTTCGCCTTCGGTCTCGGCATCGAGCGACTGGCGATGATGCGCTCCGGCGTGGACGACGTGCGCGCTTTCGCCGGCAACGATCTGCGCTTCCTGCGCCAGTTCGCCCGCGCCGCCTGATCGAATCGATCCCGACTCCCCGCGATCGCCTCCGGCTCGCCCACTGAAGGACACGAAATGCGCGTACCGTTCCGCTGGCTTTCCGAATTCGTCGATACCGGGTTGACACCTCGGGAACTCGCCCATCGTCTGACCATGGCTGGGCTTGAAGCCGAGAAAATCGAAGAAATCGGAGCCGGTTGGGACAAGGTGTTCGTCGGTCATGTCGACCGCGTCGAGCGCCACCCGGGCGCCGACCGGCTGGTGCTGGCGACGGTGCGCGCGGGCGAGCATTGCCTGACCGTCGTCACCGGCGCGCCGAACATCGCCGCGGGGCAGAAGGTTGCGCTCGCGCTGGCCGGCGCTCGCCTGTTCGACGGGCACAGCGAAACACCGACGCTGAAAACCCTCAAACCAGGAACCATACGCGGCGTTCGCTCCGAGGGCATGGTCTGCTCGGAAAAAGAGCTGGGTCTCTCCGACGAGCATGAGGGGATTATGGTGCTGGAGGCCGAGGCTCCGGGCGGCGTCCCCTTGGCCGACTGGCTGGGCGACACGGTGATCGAGTTCGAGATCACCCCCAACCTCGTGCACGCCTTCTCCATCCTCGGCATCGCGCGCGAAGCCGCTGCGCTTACCGACCAGCCGCTGCATCCACCCGACGCGCCGAATCTCACCGCCGCGCCGGCTGGCCCCGCCAATCTCGTTGAAATCGAAGCCCCTGATTTGTGTCCGCGGTACTCCGCCACGGTGATCGACGGCATCACGGTCGGACCGTCGCCCGAATGGATGCGGCGACGACTGGAATTGGCCGGGGTGCGCTCGATCAACAACGTGGTCGATGTCACCAACTACGTGATGCTGGAATGGGGTCAGCCGCTGCACGCGTTCGACATCGACAACCTTGCTGAAGGTCGCATCGTCGTTCGCCGGGCGCGTCCGGGCGAGACGATCCAATCACTCGATCATCAGCAGCGGCAATTGACACCGGACATGCTGGTCATTGCCGATGCGGAACGACCGGTGGCGATCGCCGGACTGATGGGCGGCGTCGCCAGCGAGGTGACCGACGAGACGACCACCATCTTGTTGGAAGCTGCCAACTTCGACATGAAATCGGTGCGGGCAACCGGCCGCGCATTGAAGCTGCGCACCGACGCCTCGGTGCGCTTCGAGCGCGGTCTGGATCGCAATCTCGTGCCGGACGCCGCTGGCCGCGCGACCCGGTTGCTGCTCGACATCTGTCCTGGCAGTCAGGTGGTCGCCGTCAAGGACGTCTACCCGAGACTGCTGCTGCCGCACGATCTGACCATGTCCTTTGCCGAGTTCGAGCGGCTGCTGGGCATGCGCTTGTCCGAATCCGACGTGCTCGGCGCGCTGGCGCGGCTCGGGTTCGCTCCGCATCTCGCCGACGACATATTGACGGTCACCGTCCCTACCTGGCGGCCGGATGTGACACTACCGGCCGATGTGGTCGAAGAAGCCGCGCGCGTCATCGGCTATGACATGCTGCCCGCCACGTTGCCCAGTGGCGAAACCGCACCCGTGCGGCGCGACCCGCTCCATCTGCTGGCGCAAGGCGTGCGCCGCACGCTGGTCGGTTGCGGAGCGTTCGAGACGGTCAATTACGTCGCCGTCGGCGAGGCGCAGGTGCGTCCGTTCACCGACGCCGCGAATCAACAAGGATTCTTGCACCGGATCGATGGCGCCGCCGCGATTCGGCTGCGCAACCCGCTGCATGGCGACCGTCCCCTGCTGCGAACGACGCTGATTCCCTCGCTGTTGGAAATCGCCGCGTCCAATCTCAAACACGAAACGGGTGTCCGCCTGTTCGAGATCGCTCGCGCCTATCTCCCGTCCGGCGACGTCCTGCCGGACGAGCGCATGGTGGTCGGCATCGTGATCGCCGGTCAGCGCGAGCCGGTCGGACGGTTTGCCGAACCAGGCGCGCTCGACTTCTTCGATCTGAAGGGCACGGTCGAAGCTGTGCTTACGCGCGCCGGCGTCGAGCCGCGATTTGTGCCGACAACCCACCCGGCGCTGCATCCGGGACGAGCAGCCGTAGTATTGGTCGGGGATTCTGAAGTGGCGCTGCTGGGTGAGTTGCGCCCGGACGTGGCCGCTGCCTTCGGCATCGAAGCGGACCGGGTTCCCGTCGCCGAGATCGATCTCGACACCCTACTGGAACTCGCCGAACCGGTCAGCGGCGTTCGCGTTGCCCGCTTCCTGCCGGCCGAACAAGATTTCGCCATCGTGGTGGCGGAGGAGATTCCGGCCAGCGATGTGGAAACCGCATTGCGGGCAGGCGCGGGGCCGCTGGCGAGCGGAGTCGCGCTGTTCGACATCTACCGCGGCCCGCAGATCCCGCAAGGGCGCAAGAGTCTCGCCTACCGCGTCACCTTCACCGCGCCGGATCGGGCGTTGACCGATGCCGAACTCGAAAGGGTGCGCGACCGGATCGCCAAGGTGCTGAAACAGCGCGTCGGCGGCGAGTTGCGAATCTGATGATCATCGCCGCGCCGGCCGAAGTCGGCGCAGAAGGATCACGCCCCCGATGAGCGTTTCAGAACCGGCCGCTCTGCCCATCCCGATCGCGGATCTCGCCGAGGCGCGCGCCCGTCTCACGCGTCGTCGCGGCTTCGAGGAACCCGATCTTTCGCCTCGGATGCGCGCAGGCGTCCGCCGCGTATTCGGCGCGGATCTGACCGCGATCGAGGTGGTCGATCGCATCGTCGGCAACGTGCGCGACGAGGGCGACGCCGCGGTGCTGCGCTATGCGGCCGCCTTCGACCATGCCGAGGCTCCGCTGGAGGTTCCCCGGGAGTCGTGGCGGGTCGCGCTGGCGCGTTTGCCGAGCGATCTGCGCTCCGCGATGACTGTGGCCGCCGAACGGATCGAAGCGTTCCATCGCAAGCAACTCCGCACCTCGTGGCTGGAGTGGGACGCGGATGGCGCGCTGGGGCAATTAGTGCGCCCGTTGGAGCGGGTCGGCATCTACACGCCAGGGGGAGCCGCCGTCTATCCCTCCTCGCTGCTGATGACCGTCATCCCGGCGCGGGTCGCCGGCGTCGGTGAAATCATCGTGTGCTCGCCGCCCGGACCGGACGGCGAGATTTCGCCGCTGATTCTCGCCGCCGCCGAAATCGCCGGTGTTAGTCGGATGTTCCGCATCGGCGGCGCGCAGGCTATTGCGGCGATGGCCTACGGCACCGAATCGGTTCCGCATGTCGACAAAATATACGGGCCCGGCAATATTTTCGTGGTGTTGGCCAAGCGGCGCGTCTACGGGCAGGTGGCGATCGATCAATTGCCGGGGCCGACCGAAACTTTGCTGATCGCCGACGAGCACGCCAACCCGGTACTGGTCGCCGCCGATCTCCTGGCGCAGGCCGAGCACGATCCGATGGCAAGCTCGATTTTGCTGACCACGTCTGGCGTGTTGGCCGATGCTGTGCTCGCTCAAATTCCGGAGCAGTTGAAGAACCTGGAGCGAGCCGACATCATCGCCCAGTCGCTGGCGGCCAATGGGGTGATCGCCATCGTGCCGGATGTGGCGACGGCCATCGATCTCGCGAACGACTACGCGCCGGAGCACCTCTGTCTGCTCGTGCGCGACCCGTGGGCGGCCATGCCGCTGGTGCGCCATGCTGGCGGCGTATTCGTCGGCGAAGATAGCCCGGAGGCGCTGGCCGATTACGTGACCGGCCCCAGCCATGTCATGCCCACGGGCGGCGCCGCGCGCTTCTTCTCGCCGATCAACATCGGCGACTTCACCAAGGTGATTTCGATCGCCGCAGCCAACCGGGCGGCTCTGCGGCGGCTGGCGCCAGCCGCCATCGCGCTCGCTCACGCCGAGGGGTTGAGCGCCCATGCAGCTGCGCTGGAGCGGCGAGTACGACCGGAGCGCGGCGACGAGACATAGCGGCGTACGATCACGGTGCAGGAGCCGGTAGTGCGCGCTACGGCTCGGCCAATTCGCGCAGCGCCGCGACGACGCGCTGTTCCGGCGACAGATTCGCATCGCGAGGAACCCGCGCCGCGGCGGCGTGCGCCTCAGCGGTGGTGTAGCCGAGCGACCGCAGCGCCTCCAACACGTCGGCGTCGACCGGCGTCGACTGCCCGACCGCTGGCACGCCCACCGAAACCAGTTTGCCTCGCAACTCGAGAATCAATCGCGCCGCCGTTTTCTTGCCGACGCCAGGCACGGTCGCCAGCGTATCGACATTTTCGGTGGCGATCGCGGACGCCAGCGCATCCGGGCGCAATTTGCCGAGGATCGCGCAGGCCAGGCGGGGTCCGACGCCGGTCACCCCGATCAGCGTTTCGAACAGGCGCAACTCGTCGGCCCCGGCGAACCCGTAGAGCGTCAATTGGTCTTCTCGCACGAACAAGTGGGTATGCAGCCGCACCAGTTCGCCCAGATCGCCGGATTCTTCCAGCGTAAGCGCGCTGGTGTTCACGCGGAAAATGACACCGCCGACATCGACCAGCAGCGCATCCGCCAGTTTCGCCTCGATCCGGCCGCGCAGCCCGGCGATCACCTCTGCTCCCCTTCTGGTTCTCGCTCAGGCAGCCCGTAGAGGGCGCGAGCATTGCCGCCCAGCACCGGTGCGATCTCGTCCGGGTGCAGATCGCCGCGCTCCAGGGTGCGATGGAGAAAGCGCGCCATGCCCAGCACCGGGTAGTCACTGCCCCACAGAACGCGCCCCGGCCCCACGACATCCAACACGGCGCGAAACACCGCCGGACGATAGAGATAGGTCGAGGCGGCGGTATCGTACCAGACGTTGGAACACAGCGCGTTGACTTCCGGCATCAACTCATAGAAGGGCAACCCGCCGCCCCAGTGGGCGAAAACGACCCGCAGCGTCGGAAAGGCGGCGACGAACTCCAGCAGTCGATCCGGAGTTGCGGAACCCTTGCCCGGGTAGTCGTGCCCAACCGGCTCCGAGGCATGCAGCAGTAGGGGGCGGTCGGCTCCGATGCAGATATCGACGACCTCGGCCAGCGACAGCGTCGCCCGCAGATCGAACCCCTGCCCATCGGCGTTCAGTTCGCCCAGCCCCACCGCCCCGAGCGCGAAGGCGCGTTCGGCCTCGCGCGCCGCCGCGCGGCCACCGCCAAGCGGTACGCTCGCCAGCCAGGCGATGCGCCCCGCCGAGGCTGCGGCGACATCCGCCAGCGCGTCATTCTCCTGCCGGCAGATGCCGAGATCGCGCCAGGGGAACCCGCAGGCGACCGCGCTCGTTACCCCGGCGCGATCCATTTCCGCTCGCAAATCAGCGGCGCCGATGGCGGCCGCGGTTTCTCGCTCGTAGAGCAAACCGAACCACGGCTCGCGCTTCAGGTACGCGGCCCGGTCCCGGATCACATCGGAACTGAAAACGTGGGTATGGGCATCGACAACCGAGATAGTCATGCCGCGCC
>JADLCW010000105.1 GCA_020847015.1 Thermomicrobiales bacterium
GAACGGCACGGAGCGTTCCCATGGCCGATCGGACAAAACGGCAATGTCCGCGCCATGTCCGGCGAACTCCAGCAGCGGCGCCAACCGATCCCAACACCAGCCGCCATGCCAACCACCGCGGACCAGCCGAACGTCGGCCAACGACGGCGCGCCCTTGCCTGGTTGCTCTGCCGACGGACCCCCAGTCCGCCCGGTAGCCGGTCGGCATCGCTCGCATCGCCCATCCGGCGGCTCCCGGGAGTCGCGTTCCCCCGCATCAGCCGCCGGACGCGCCGTCACCGAGACCGGGCACGGTCTGGTGGCGCGGATTGAGGATCTCGTCCACCCGCTCCTTGCTCAACCCCGTCTCTTCATAGGCAACCTCGCGCACGGTGCGGCCGGCGGCGTAGGCGGTCTTGGCGATTTTCGCCGCCGCGTCGTAGCCAATGTGGGGATTGAACGCGGTCGCCATGCTGATTGAGCGCTCCACGTACCCTTCGGCCCGCTCCACGTTGGCCGTCGTCCCGGCCAGCGCCTTGTCCGCGAACAGGCGCGAGACATTGGCGAGCAACCGGATCGATTCGAGGAGGTTGCGGGCCATCATCGGCAGCATCGTATTCAGATCGAGCTGACCCCACTGGCCGCCGATGACCACCGCCTGTCCGTTGCCGGTCACCTGCGCCCCCACCTGAATAACGCTCTCGCAGATGACCGGATTCACCTTGCCCGGCATGATGGAGCTACCCGGCTGGATCGCCGGCAGACTCAGCTCGCCCAGTCCGGCCTGCGGTCCAGAGGCCAGCAACCGCACGTCGTTGGCGATCTTCATCAGACTGGACGCCACCGTCGTCAACGCTCCGGCGGCGAACACGTAGGCGTCCTGCGCGGCCTGCGCCTCGAAGTGATTGGCCGCCTCGACAAAGTCGGTCCCGGTCAACTCCGATAGCTCCGCCGCCACCCGCGCCCCGAACTCAGCGTGCGCGTTCAACCCGGTGCCGACCGCGGTGCCGCCGATAGCCAACTCCCGCAGCCCCGGCAGCGTCGCGTCGAGGCGTCCGATGCCCAACTCGATCTGCCGCGCGTACCCCCCGAACTCCTGCCCCAACCGGATCGGCACCGCATCCATCAGGTGGGTGCGGCCGATTTTGACGACGTCGTCGAATTCCTGCGCCTTCGCCGCCAGCGTCTCGTGCAGATGCCGCAGCGCGGGAATCAATTGGCGTTCGATGCCGAGCACGGCGGCCACGTGCAACACGGTCGGGATCACGTCGTTGGAAGATTGTCCGAGATTGACCTGATCGTTGGGGTGAATTTTCCGCCCGCCGGCGCGCGTGGCGAGGGTGGCGATCACCTCGTTGGCGTTCATGTTGGATGAGGTGCCGGAACCGGTCTGAAACACATCGAGCGGAAATTCGGCGTCGTAGATGCCGTCGGCGACCTCGCGGGCGGCCTGCTCGATCGCCGCGGCGGCCTCCGGCTCCAGCAGCCCCAGGTGGTGGTTGACGCGGGCGGCAGCCAGCTTGATCAGGCCCAGCGCGTGGATGAACTCCGGCGGCAGCGGCTGCCCGGACACCGGGAAGTTCTCCACCGCCCGCTGGGTGGACGCCCCCCACAATGCCTCGGCCGGCAGCGTCATTTCGCCCATCGTGTCCCGTTCAATGCGGGTGTTGGTCACCGTTGCGTTCTCCAGCACGAGGGCGGGCGTGCGACGTCCGCCCCGGATGTCACCCTGTTTGCGCTTTGATGGGTCTTGCGTCCCAAATCGCGCCCATGGCTCGCTGCGGGTTCGCCTCGTTTCGCTTCGTCACGTGCGGCCCATCGCGGTCGCTCGAGATGACGCGCAGTATCTCGCGAACTCGGCGCGGCCTTCGCGGCGACGGGATCAGGCCGCCGGCGGGTCGCCGTCGAGCGGCGCGAACAGTCCGTCGGCAATGTCGCGCACGATCGCCGCCGCGTCTTCCAGCGGCACGAAGCGGCTTTCGCGCTCCGTCCGCAGTTTGATCTCCGCTTCCCCCTTGGCCAACGTGCGGGCGCTGACCGAAACCCGGATTGGGCAGCCGATCAGATCGGCGTCGTTGAACTTGACACCGGCTCGCTCCGGGCGGTCGTCGTAGAGCGTTTCGACGCCGGCGTCGATCAACGCGGAGTAGAGGCGGTCGGCGGCCTGCGCCGGCGCATCGTCGTCCGCCGTATAGATGGAGACCAGCGAGGCGTGATAGGGCGCGATCGAAATTGGCCAGGCGATGCCGCGCTCGTCGTGGTGCTGCTCGACCACGGTGGCCGTCACGCGCCCGGAACCGATGCCGTAGGACCCCATGACGACAGGATGGCTTTCCCCTGCGGCGTCGAGGTAGGTCGCGCCGAGCAACTGGCTGTAGCGCGTGCCCAGTTTGAAGATGTTGCCGACCTCGATGGCCCGCGCGGCGGTCAACGGGGCGGCGCATTCCGCGCAGGGCAACCCGGCCGTCACCGACGCGATGTCGGCGATGACATCGGCCTGATAATCTCGCCCCAGATTGACGTTTTTCAGGTGATAGCCCGGTTTGTTGGCTCCGGCGACCAGATTCGGCGAATCGCGGATCGATTCGTCCACCACGATCAGCGCATCATGCACGCCGACCGGCGAACCGTAGCCCGCTTCGGCTCCGATCGCCTGGATCTGCTCGGCGGTGGCCGGGGTCAACCCGCGTTCGCCGGCCGCCTTGCGCAGCTTGGTTTCGTTGACGTCGAGGTCGCCCCGAATGACAGCGAACACAAAACGCCCGGAGTCGCCAACGAAGAACACCGCCTTGGCGGTGCGCGTCAGCGGCACGTTCAGGAAGTCGGCCAGCGCCTGAATGGTCGGGGTGTTCGGCGTCGCCACGTCTTCCAGCGGCAGCAGCTCTTCGGCAGTCGGCGCGTCTCGCTGGAACACGGCGACTTCCTGATTGGCGGCATAGTCGCCATTGGGGCAGATCAGCACGATGTCCTCGCCGTAGTCGGACAGGGCCATGAACTCATGGGAGGCGCTGCCGCCCATCATCCCGGTATCCGCGCCGACAACGACGAAGGCGAGCCCACAGCGGCGGAAGATGCGCTCGTAGGCGCGCCAGTGATTGCGGTACTGCACATCCAGCCCAGCCTCGTCGAGGTCGAGACTGTAGGAGTCTTTCATGGTGAATTCGCGCACGCGGATCAATCCACCACGCGAGCGCGGCTCGTCGCGCCATTTGGTCTGGATGTGGTAGACGAGCATGGGCAATTGGCGATAGGAGTTGATCTCTTGCCGGGCGAGATCGGTGACGACCTCCTCGTGGGTCATCGCCAGCACCATGTCGCGCTCGCCGCGGTCGACGAAGCGCGTCATCTCCGGCCCGACCTGCTGGTAGCGACCGGACTCCTTCCAGATATCCGCCGGGTGAACGACGGGCATCAGCAATTCCTGCCCGCCGATGGCGTTGATCTCCTCACGGATGATCTGCTCGACCTTGCGAACGACGCTCCACCCAAGCGGCAGCAGACTGTAGATGCCGGCTCCAAGCGGGCGCACCATCGCGGCGCGCAACATCAGCTTGTGGCTGGGCAACTCGGCATCGCCCGGAGCCTCGCGCAGCGTGCGGCCAAACAGGTGTGACATGCGCATTGCGTCGAAATCCCCTTGCACGTCGGCGAAAATAATGCTGTCAC
>JADLCW010000106.1 GCA_020847015.1 Thermomicrobiales bacterium
CGCAGGGCTGGTTTCGGGTGTCGGAACCGGAACCGGGCGTATTCGCGATCGAGGAGCCGCTGCACGCGGAGCGGGTCGCCTCGTTTCTCATCGTCGGGACGCAGCGAGCGCTGCTGGTGGACGCCGGAATGGGTGTCGGCGATTTGCCGGCGCTGATCGCGACATTGACGGATCGACCGGTGACGTTGCTGGTCAGTCACGCTCATTTCGATCATGTCGGCAGCGCCCATCGCTTCGCGGGCCGGGCGCCGATTCTCGTCCATCCGCTGGAGGCGGACCGGTTGCGGGCGGGGATGGAGGCGGCGCAGATCGCGCAATTCTTCGAACCCAAGCAGTTGTCGGGACGGCTGCCGGAGGGATTCTCGACAGAAGGGTTCGCCATCCCCGGGGTGGAGCCAACCGGGTTCGCTGTGGACGGCGACGCGATCGACCTTGGCGGGCGAGCGATCGAGATCATCGAGGCGCCGGGTCACGCGCCCGGCCTACTGGCGCTGCTCGATCGCTCCTCCGGAGCGTTGTTCACCACTGACGCCTACTATGACGGTCCGCTCTACGCGCATCTGCCGGGCGCCGATCTCGTCGCCTATCGCGCCACGATGCGACGGCTGGCCGCGCGGGCGCCGGAAGTCTCATATCTCGACCCTTCGCATAACGAGCGCCCACTGCCGCCGGCGCGCCTCGAGGCTGCGGCAGCGGCCTTCGACGAGCTGGCGGCGGGCCGAGCGCCGGACGCGATGGAGGATGGCGCTGCGTGCTACGAGTACGGGGATTTCTCGATTCTCACGTCGGTCGGCGACGGGGGAGCGGCATGATCTGGCGTGCCGTCGCCTACATCGTCGCCGCTACGATCGCCGCGCTGCTGGTGGCGACGATCAGTCAGGAACGGTTGCTCTCCTACGACTCCGTACTCGCCGTGGCCGCGTTCGCGCTGGTGCTGGGCGCGGCGAACGCGGCGCTCGCGCCGTTGCTGGGGCGGTTCGTGACGGCGCTCGGGTGCCTGCCCTTCGCGCTCGGCGCGCTGCTGGTCAACGTGGCGCTATTCGTCGCGGCGACCGAGCTGAGCGCCGGAGTACGGGTGACGGCCGCCGGAGTGCTGGTGGGAGCGACGATCGCCACGGCAGCCAGCGGCGCGGTGTTCTCCGCCATCGATGAGCGTCCGATCGGTGGTTGAGCGACGCCCCGGGGCCACTTTGCCGCCGATTGCCTTTCCGGTTCCGCTGACCGTCGGCGTCATCTCCGACACCCACATCAACGCGCGGAGCGGCCGCCAGTTGCCGCCGGAAGTGTTCGATCTGTTTCGGCGGTTGGGGGTTGATCTGATTCTCCATGCCGGCGATCTGAATACGCTGGGGGTGGTTGAAGCGCTGGAGCGCGTAGCGCCGACCCTGGCCGTCCGCGGCAACAGCGACGATGTGGAAACGCGGCGGATGCTGCCGGCGCGGGTGGATTTCACGATTGGCGCCCGGCGCTTCGTGTTGATCCACGGGGATGCCGGACCCAGCGCGGTCCGCACCGCCGAAGCGTTGGTGGGGAAAGCCGATTGCGTCGTGTTTGGTCATAGTCACATGCCGCGCATCGATCTCGTGGGCGAGACGCTCCTGTTCAACCCCGGCTCGCCGACCGACAAGCGTTGGTGGCCCGACTATTCGGTCGGGTTGTTGCGAGTGACCGAGAACGGGATCGCGCCGGAACTGATTGTGTTTCGGGCGGCAGCCGATCTGAATCGCATCAGGGAGTGAGGCGGGCCGCCGGAGCGCTCAGCGATCCGGTTTCGAGCGCAGGCGAGGCGCGGCTCGGCGCAATGGGCGGCGGCGTGGTGGTGGGGATGCCGCAGGCCGTGGTGAGACTGCCGGCAATCCCGTCCGGGCTCACCGCGCTAAGCTCGACCCCGGCGTCGAGCGCGGCGGCGGCCGCCTCCCGCACCAGCGCGAGATCGTCCCACCGCAGCGCGCCCGGTTCGATAAGCAGCACGACCGTCGCATTGGTCAGATCCGGCAGACGGGCGATGACTCGCGCCAGAGCCGCACGATCGACGATCACCTCCACGAACCGGTGCTCCCGAGCCTGGAGTTTGCCGTAGAAGAAGCTGATGACGATCTTCAGCACGGCGGCGACCGGCACCGCGAGGATGAGCCCGAGCGGGCCGCCCAGCGAGGTGCCGATGACCAGCACGAAGATGACCAGCAACGGATGCAGATGGACGATGCGACCGATCACCAGCGGAATGACGAACGCATCTTCCATCTGCCGCAAAGCGAAGTAGACGATCGCGACGACGATGGCGAGGGTGAGGTTGCTCCAGCCGAAGGGGGCGGTGGGCTGGAAGAATGCGATGGTGACGGCGATCGTGCCGGCGGTCCACGGCCCGATGAGCGGGATCAGCTCCAGCGCGCCGGTGGCGAGCGCCAGTGAGAGCGCGTAGTCGACATCGAGGATGCGCAGCGCCACGTACGAGACGCCGCTCATGATCACGAAGAGGAGCAACTGGCCGCGCAGGTACGCGCCGAGCGTGGTGTTGACATCGACCAGCAGACGGTCGAATTCGCGGTGGTAGCGGCGATTGAAGATATCGCGAATGGCCATTACGAACTTGTCGCCGTAGACGATCAGGTAAAACGACGAGATGAGATAGACGAACAACCCGATGGCGAAGGAGAACGTCGAGATCAGCAGCGGCACCGCTTCGGCCGAGAGCAGATCGGCGATCTGGCGGCCGAGGAGATTGAGCCGGGTTTCGACGAAGGCGGGATCGAGGGCGGCGAACCGGTCGTCCACCGCGCGGCGGGCGACGAACCAACTCTCGATGTTGTCGATGGTGCGGGGAATGGTTTGCTGCTGAAGAAGCCCGATCTGCTTGGTCAGCGGCGGACTGAGCGTCATCAACAAGAAGGCCGCAATCAGTCCGATGACGAGGTAGACCCAAATCGTGATGAGCTGGCGGGGCAGCCGGGTGCGCCGGTGGATGGCGGCGACGAAGGGATGCAGGATGTAGGCAGTGATGATCGCCCAGGCGAACGGGGCCAGCGCGTGCGCGGCGCGCACGAGGATCAGGAGCGCCAGCGCGGCGGCGATCCAGGCGACTGTGGTCCGGGCGCGCGGCGAAAGCGTGACATCCATCGGCGGTGTTCGGCTGACCCCTGTGCCCCGGCCTCGGGCCGGCTCGGGGCGGGCCTTGCGGCCGACTCACCCCTCTTCGATGCGGCGTGAGAACTCCGCGCGAGTGTAGCATGCATGGAAACGCGCGCCGCTGCGGTCGAGCGACGCCTTGTTGCTGCTGCGACCGGCTAGGCCGCCGACAATCGACTGGCTCTGCAAGGATTCGCTCAGTATGGAATGCAACTTCCGGTTGCCCGGCCCCACCCCCCTCCCGCCGCGCGTGCTGGCGGCGATGCAGCGGCCAATGATGCCGCATCGGGGACCGGCATTTAAGGAGCTGTTTCGCGATACGCTGCGGCTGGCGCGGCTGGCGCACCGCACCGACCACGATGTGCTGATCTGGCCGGCCAGCGGCTCCGCCGGTTGGGAAGCGGCCATCGTCAACTTGCTGGCTCCGGGCGATCCGGTGCTGGCGACCGTATGCGGCGATTTTGGTGAGCGGTTCGCGCGGGTGGGCGAGATGTTCGGGTTGGATGTGCGCCGCCTCGATGCGCCGTGGGGACGCGCCATCGCGCCGGAGGATTTGCACGGGGCGCTGGCGGCTAATCCGGAGGTCAAGGCGGTTTTCCTGACCCACAATGAGACGTCGACCGGGGTCACGAATCCGATCCGCGATCTGGCCGCCGTCGTGCGCGAGCATGGGGCGCTGGCGATCGTGGATGCAGTGAGCGGGGTGGGAGCGCTGCCGTTGGAAACCGACGCCTGGGGACTCGATCTTGTGTTGTCGGGATCGCAAAAGGCGTGGATGTGCCCACCGGGGTTGATGATCGCGGCGATCGGGCCGCGCGCGTGGGCGGCGACCGAGCGATCCGGGTACCCGCGCTTTTTTTGGGACTTTCGGGCAGCCCGCGCCAGCGCCGGGGAGGGGATGACCCCGACGACGCCGCCGCTGACGCTGATCTATGCATTTCATGCCGCGCTGGAGATGATTTTGGAGGAGGGCGTCGAGCGCGTCTGGGCGCGTCACCGACGCCTGGGCGAGCTGACCCGGGCGGGCGTGGTGATGGCCGGATTGCGGCTGTTCGCCGATCCGGTCTACGCCTCCGATGCGGTGACGGCCTTTCTGCCGCCGCCGGGGGTCGCGGCGCGGGTGTTTCTGGCGCGGCTGCGCGACGAGCACGGCGTGGAAGCGCAGGGCGGGCAGGGGCATATGGCGAACGCCATGGTGCGGGTCGGCCACATGGGATGGGCGCACGAGCCGGAGTTGCGCGCCGCGGTCGACGCGGTGGCGGCCGTGGCGGCGGAATTCGCGGCGCCGGCGCCGGATGCGTGAGCGGCGCGCCGGCGCATCAGCGCGCAAAGACGGTTGCGTGTGATTCAGCGCAACCGGTATACTACGGGGCGTTGCTTTCCGCTCGGATTGCTGCCACGCCGGTAGCGGCCGGGTGGAGAGCGCGTTTCGTTTCCACTTGCTGTAGGAAGGTGTATGGAAGGTACTGACGTGAGCGAGCAGACGCCCCGCTCGGCGGACGCTGAGGTTCCCACGGGCGTAGCTGAAGAGGTTACCCCCTCGCAGTCCGATCCGGTTTCCGTCGCGGTTGCCGCCGAGGACGGCGAACTGGATGGAGCGTCGCTCATGGAGCAGTTTCTGAGCGATCCCAGCCACGACTACAAGAGCCTCAAGTACGGCGACGTGATGGACGGCATCATCATGCACGTCGATCGCGAGGAATTGCTGGTCGATATCGGCTCAAAGTCGGAAGGGGTCGTTCCCTCGCGCGAATATTCGAGCCTCTCGCCGGACGAGAAGGACGCCCTCAACATCGGCGACCACATTCTGGTGTTCGTGGTTCAGCCCGAAAACCAGGAGGGTCACGCGGTCGTCAGCATCGACCGGGCCCGCCAAGAAAAGAGCTGGCGCCGACTGCAGGACATCTACGAGGCGAACGAGGTCATCGAGGCCGAGGTCACCAACTACAACAAGGGCGGTCTTCTGGTGAACCTGGATGGGGTGCGCGGGTTCGTCCCGGCCTCGCAGGTGACGGAGATTCGCGGCGGCGACGAGGCGAGCAAGCAAGCCGATATGGCCCGGCTGATCGGGACCATGCTGCCGCTGAAGGTGATCGAGATCAACCGCCATCGCAACCGGCTGATCCTCTCCGAGCGGCAGGCCGTGCAGGAACGCCGCGACGTGATGAAGGAGAAGCTGATCGAGGAGTTGACCGAAGGCGAAGTTCGCCACGGTCGCGTCTCGTCGATCTGCGACTTTGGCGCCTTCGTCGACATCGGCGGAGCCGACGGACTGGTTCACTTGTCCGAACTGTCCTGGAGCCGCGTGCGCCACCCAAGCGAAGTGCTCAAGGTGGGGCAGGAGATCGATGTCTACGTGCTGGGCATCAATGCCCAGGAAAAGAAGATCGCACTGTCCATCAAGCGGACCCAGGCCGAGCCGTGGAGCCGGGTGGCCGCTGCCTACGAAGTCGGGCAACTGGTGCGCGGCACCGTGACCCAATTGGCCAACTTCGGGGCTTTCGCCCGGATCGAGGACGGCATCGAAGGACTGATCCACGTTTCCGAGCTGGTCGACGACCGGATCACGCACCCCAAGCAGGTGGTGAACGAAGGGCAGGAATTGCTCCTGCGGATCATCCGAATCGACCCGCAGCGGCGGCGCATGGGACTGAGTCTGCGGCGGGCGCTGGATACGCCGGAGCCGGACCTGATCAATGTCTTCGGGCCGGACGCCATCGAGGAGCGCGACGCACTGATCGAGACGATCCGCGAGCGTCTCGCCGCCGAGGGCATCGAACTCGGATCGGCGCTGTCCACGGGCGGCCTGCCGCCGCTGCCGGAACTCGAAGAAGAGCAGATCCGACCCGCTGCAGTGGCTCCAGAGGTGCAGGCGCTGACGCAATCGCTCGGCGCCCCGGCGCCGCGCGAGTGGGTCGAACCGAAGCAGGTACCGGTCAAGCCAAAGGAGCGGCCGGAGCGGCAGAAAGCTCCGGCGGTGGAACTGCCGGTTGGCGAGATGTCGGCAATGGAGTTGGCTTTCGCGATGGCGGGAGCCGAGCTGGCCGCCGCCGAGGCGAGCGACGACACGTCGGACAGTGAAGACGCGCCGGTTTCCTCCGGCGCGGCGGGCTGACGCCTGGCCCCCGGCCGCGTTCGCGCGGCCCACGTCTTGCATGAGCGATAGAGCCGGACGGACATCGGCAGGCGCCCCCGGCGCCTGCCGATGTCGCCCTTCTCGGGGTCTGAATGGAGCAGCGGTGCGCCTACCCGAATTAGGGGGCGACCGACCGCGTCGGTTTATCGTACAACTACATAAGAACGGATCGAGGAGCGATCCCTGGATCGCTCCGAGGGCGACGGGAGAGCAACCCATGGCGGACAAATTCGACAAATTTACCGAACGAGCTCGGAAGGTGCTCACGCTCGCCCAGGAAGAAGCGCAGCGGTTCAACCACAATTACATTGGAACCGAGCATCTCCTGCTGGGTCTCGTGCGCGAGGGCGACGGCGTCGCCGCTCGCGTGCTGAGCAATATGGGCGTGCAGTTGCCGAAAGTCCGCTCCGCCGTCGAGTTCATCATCGGGCGGGGCGAGACGATGATCATGGGCGAGATCGGACTCACCCCGCGAGCCAAGAAAGTGATCGAACTCGCGGTGGATGAGGCGCGCCGCCTCAACCATCACTACATCGGCACCGAGCACTTGTTGCTGGGGCTGGTGCGTGAGGGCGAAGGCATCGCGGCGGGCGTGCTGGAAAGCCTCGGCGTCAACCTGGAGAAGGTGCGCGCTCAGGTAATGCAGGTCGTCAGCCAAAGTTCGTCGTACAGCCAGAGCAAGCAGCAGACGAAGACCCCGTACATGGACGCGCTGGGGGTGGATCTGACCGAGGCGGCGCGCAACTCGAAGCTGGGGCCGCTGGTCGGGAGATCGAACGAGATCGACCGCGTGATGCAGATTCTCTCGCGGCGGACCAAGAACAATCCGGCGCTCATCGGCGAGCCAGGAGTCGGCAAGACGGCCATCGTCGAGGGATTGGCGCAGCGGATCGTCTCCGGCGACGTGCCGGACCAACTGCAGAACAAGCGGCTGATTGCGCTCGATATCGGGGCGCTGGTGGCCGGCACCAAATACCGTGGCGAATTCGAAGAGCGGCTGAAGAAGATCGTCGGCGAGGTGAAGGAAACCGGCTCCATCCTCTTCATCGACGAGTTGCATACCCTCGTCGGGGCCGGCGCGGCGGAAGGCGCGGTGGATGCCGCCAATATCCTGAAGCCGGCGCTGTCGCGCGGCGAATTGCAGACGATCGGTGCGACAACGCTCGATGAGTACCGCAAATACATCGAACGCGATGCGGCGCTGGAGCGGCGCTTCCAGCCAATCCAGGTCGGCGAGCCGAGCATCGACGAAACGATTCAGATTCTCATCGGCGTGCGTCCGCTCTACGAAGAGCACCACAAACTGAAGATCAGCGACGAGGCGCTGAAGGCGGCGGCGAACATGGCCGCGCGGTACATCACCGACCGCTTCATGCCGGACAAGGCGATCGACCTGATCGACGAGGCCGCGTCGCGGGTGCGGATGTACCGCTCGGCGGCTCCTCCGAGCCTGAAGGAAGCGCTGGCCGGGCTGGCTTCGCTACAGCGCGAGCTGGAGGCGGCGGTCAACAGCCAGGAGTTCGAGTTGGCGGCCGAACTGCGCGATCGAGAGCGCAAGCTGCGCGACCGCATCGACGCGCAGGAGCAGGAACTGCGCGACAACCAGGCCGGCGAGGATGGCTATGTCACGGAAGAGGATGTCGCGGAAGTCGTTTCGATGTGGACCGGCATTCCGCTGATGCGCATCGCCGGCGAGGAGTCGGAGCGTCTGCTCAAGATGGAGGAAGTCCTGCACGACCGCATCGTCGGGCAGGATGAGGCGATCGTCACGCTGTCGAAGGCGGTCCGGCGAGCGCGGGCGGGCATCAAGAACCCGAAGCGGCCGATCGGCTCCTTCATCTTCCTCGGTCCCACCGGTGTCGGCAAAACCGAGCTAGCCAAGGCGCTGGCGGAGTTCATGTTCGGTTCCGAGGATCACCTGATCAAGATCGACATGTCCGAGTTCATGGAGCGCCACGCGGTGAGCCGGCTGGTGGGAGCCCCTCCGGGTTATGTCGGCTACGAAGAAGGCGGACAGTTGACCGAGGCGGTGCGCCGCAAGTCCTACAGCGTGATTCTGCTGGACGAGATCGAAAAGGCGCACCCGGAAGCGTTCAACATGCTCCTGCAGATCATGGAGGACGGAAACCTGGCCGATGCCAAAGGGCGCAAGGTCGATTTCCGCAACACGATCATCATCATGACCTCCAATGTGGGGGCGGACCAGATCTCGCGAGACATGACGCTCGGCTTCAGCTTCAAGGAAGATGCTGAAAAGGCGCAGGCGCGCGAGTACGACAAGATGCGGGAAAAGGTGACCGGGCAACTCAAGCAGACCTTCCGGCCCGAGTTCCTGAACCGCATCGATGCGGTGATCGTGTTCCACTCGCTGGCGAAGGAGCAGATCCGCAGCATCGTCAATCTGGAGCTGAATCGGGTTCAGCAGCAGCTCGAAGAGCAGGAGGTCCGACTGGAGGTCACCGAGGAGGCCAAGGATCTGCTCGGCGAGCGCGGCTACGATCACACGTACGGAGCGCGGCCGCTGCGGCGAATCATTCAGAATCTGATCGAGGACCCGCTGGCCGAGGGCATCTTGAACGGGCGGTTCCTGCCTGGTGCGACCATCAAGGTCGATGTCGAGGAGGATCTGCTCAAGCTGGATCCGATCCCGGTGGAGGTGGAGGCGTTGCTGGCCGGCGGGGTCAAGTAACGACCGACTGACGAGCGGAACGGGTCGAGGAGGGATGGCCGGAAACGGTCATCCCTCCTCGTCGATTGCGAGGGCGCATCCCGCGCGGCGTGAGAAGGAGGCGGCGTGGCGAAACCGCGAACGAGCTTCGTGTGCCAGCAGTGCGGCGTCAGTAGCCCGGCCTATCTTGGACGCTGCCCCGGCTGCAATGCCTGGAATACGATGGTGGAAACGCTCGAAGAGCGGCGAACCGGCGGCGGTCCGGCGCGTCGGCGAATGACAGCGCGGGCGCAGCCGCTGACCGCGCTGGGCGCGGCGCAGGCGGGACGGCTGCCGGTGCCGCTGATCGAGCTGGATCGTGTGCTGGGCGGCGGGCTGGTTGCCGGTTCGCTGGTGCTGATTGGCGGCGACCCGGGCATCGGCAAATCGACACTGGTGCTGCAGACGGCGGATGCACTGGCGGGGGTGGCGGGCACGGTGCTGTATGTGTCGGCTGAAGAATCGGCGCAGCAGATCAAGCTGCGAGCCGATCGGCTGGGCATTGCCAACGACGCGCTGTGGGTGCTGTCGGAGACGAATCTGGATGACGTGCTGGCGGCGGCCGAAGAGCATCGGCCGGGACTCCTGATTGTCGACTCGATCCAGACGGTGGCGGTGGACGAGATCGGCTCGGCGGCCGGCAGCGTGTCGCAGGTGCGGGAATGCACGGCCCGCCTGATGGAATGGGCGAAGCCGCGCGACATTCCGGTGATGATCGTCGGTCACGTAACGAAGGAAGGGACCATCGCCGGGCCGCGGGTGCTGGAGCACATGGTGGACGCGGTGCTTTATCTGGAAGGCGACCGTCACCATCAATATCGAATCCTGCGGGCGGTGAAGAACCGCTTTGGCAGCACTGACGAGATTGGCGTGTTCGAAATGGCTGATGGTGGTCTGCGCGAGGTGCGCAATCCGTCCGAGGCGTTCCTGGAGGAGCGTGACGGCTCGGCGGCCGGATCGACCGTGGCGGTGACGGTGGAGGGTACGCGGCCGATCCTGGTGGAGGTGCAGGCGCTGACGACCGCGACCGCGTTCGGGATGCCGCGCCGCAGCGCCAACGGGTTCGACAACAATCGGCTGCAATTGCTGGTGGCGGTGTTGCAGAAGCGAGTCGGGTTGGGGTTGGGTGGCCAAGATATCTACGCCAACGTCGTGGGTGGGCTGCGCATCTCCGAACCGGCCGCCGATCTCTCCGTGGCGTTGGCGGTAGCCTCCAGTTTCAAGGATCGGCCGGTGGGGCCGGGCACGGTGGCGGTCGGCGAGATCGGGTTGTCCGGGGAGCTGCGTTCGGTCGGGCAGATTGAGCGGCGGTTGCAGGAGGCGCGCCGGTTGGGATTCACTCGGGCCATCGTTCCGGCTCCGGCGCGCGTCGGAACCAGCGGAGTCGGGCTGGAGTTATTGCCGGCCGCCAGCGTGGCCGAGGCGATCGAGTTGGCGTTGGGTTAGCGGCGAGGGGTGTTGGCGAGGTCGAGCAGCGCGTCGGCGAGGCGGCGAGCGGCATCCGGTTGACCGACGCCGCGAGCAGCGTCGGCCATGCGCTGTCGTCGGGCGGGGTCATCCAATAATTCGAGGATGACTGCGCGCAACGTCTCCGGTGTCGCTTCGTGCTGCGGCAACAGCACCGCGCCGCCGGCATCGGCGAGGAGGCGGGCGTTGCGCGTCTGCTCGTCGCTGCCGGCTCCGGGCAGCGGGATCAGCACGGCGGGTTTGCCGAGGAAGGCCAGCTCCGCCACGATGCCGGCGCCGGCGCGCCCGACTACGAGATCGCCGGCGGCGTAGGCATCGGGCAACTCGTCGCGAAGAAATTCGATGGCCTGATAGCGCCGCTGGAGATGCTCTGGCCAGGTTGCGCGGCGGGCGAGAAGATCGGCGCGGTCTGTATTGGCGCTCTCCGGGCCAGTCTGGTGGAGCACCTGAGTATGCTCCAGCAAATCCGGCAGCAGCGCCGCCAGCCGAGTATTGATCGGACTGGCGCCGCGCGCGCCGCCGGTGACGTAGAGCAGCGGCAGATCGGGCGAAAAGCCCCATCGCGCCAGGCCGCGCGCCGCGTTGCCGCGAGCGAGGGCGGCGCGCACCGGGTTGCCGGTGGCGATCGCGTGACGGTGAATCTTCCGCGCCTCGGGCAGCGCGGCCGCCCAGGAGATGGCGAGCACATCGGCGAAGCGCGCGTTGATGCGAGTGGCGAGACCGAGGATGGCGGTTTGCTCGTGGGTCAGCAGCGGAGCGATGCCCTTGGCGGCGATAGCGGTGGGCACGCTGACGAAACCACCGGTACTGAAGACGACATCGGGTCGGAATACGGTCAGTGCGCGGCGCGCTTGGACGATGCCGACGGGGATGCGCAGGGCGTCGGTGGTCGTCTCCAGAGAGGGGTAGCGACGTAGCTTGCCGGTCTGGATGGCCCGGAAGGAAATGCCGGCGGCGCGGGCGGTCTCGCGTTCGAGGCCGCTGTGGCTGCCGATCCAGAGCGCCTCGCCAAGCAGTCCCCGGTCGCGCAAATCGTCGAGCACCGCGATGGCTGGCAGCACGTGGCCGCCCGTGCCGCCGCCGGCGACCACCAGCCGAACTGGCCGCGCCGCGTCGTTTGCGTTCGTCACGTCGTCCTCCCGATCGCGGCCGGGGCGCCGCGGTTCGGCCGGAGTATAGGCGGCGTGCTACCATCCGGCCTCAATCGTGCGTAGGCCCGAACGCGCCCATGCCGGCGTGTCGTTTATGCACAACCAGGAGCGCGATCGTGATGAGCCAGCAAACCGTCCTTGATCGGGAAACCATCGAAGCACTGCGAACCGATCTCGTGAAGCGACGGGTCACGATCATCCGTGAGGTCGTCGGTATGGCCGGTGAGATCCAGTCGCTGGGGGAAGAGCAGGGAGACGAGGGCGGCAGCCTCGGGAACCATTTCGCCGACGACGGGTCGAGCATGTCGGAGGCGGAGCGGCTCTCTACGATCAGCGCGGATCTGGACGGGCTCCTGACCCAGATTGATGCGGCGCTGGAGCGGATGGACGAAGGAACCTACGGGATCTGCCAGCGTTGCGGCAAGCCGATCGCCAAGGAACGACTGGAGGCCTTCCCGTACGTAGCGCACTGCATCGACTGCCAAGCCAAACTGGAGCGGCAGCAATCGCTGCGGGCCGGATTCTGACGCGGAAGTGACGCGGTCGATGTTGCGGCGAGCGGGGGTCGTGCTGGCGATCGCCGGGATCGCGCTCGCGGTCGATCAATGGACGAAGATGCTGGTCGAGCAGAATTTGGGACCAGGCGCGCCGCGCGCGACGATTCCCCTGCTCGGCGATTGGTTCGCGCTGGAGTACGCTCAGAATCGAGGCGCGGCGTTCGGGTTGTTTCCTGGCGCTTCCGGGGCGGTCGCAACTGCGGCGGCGCTGGTTTTGGCGGGCGTGGTTGTCTACGCGCTGCGGCGGCCCCCGGCCTGGCTGCTGTCGATCGGAGCCGGGCTGGTGGTCGGCGGCGCTGTCGGCAACCTGATCGACAGAGTTCGGCTTGGATACGTAACTGATTTCATCGCGGTTGGCGCATGGCCGAATTTCAATGTCGCCGATGCGGCGGTGACG
>JADLCW010000107.1 GCA_020847015.1 Thermomicrobiales bacterium
CAACCCTACGCCAATCGGATGGCCGCATCGGTGGTGGTGACGCTGCCGCTCATCATCCTGGTGCTCATCTTCCAGCGGCGCATCCTCGCCGGGTTGACGACCGGCGCCGTCAAGGGGTAGCGCGGTCTGGATACGGACGCCGCGCCACTCGCCTGGCCGGCGTATACCGGTGCGCCCGCTGGGCGGCCCCCACGCTGACGATTCCGTTGCTAGAATGGAACCCCCCGTTCGCCGGCGCATCGTCCGCGTCGTAGCGTGTCGCGGGCAGTCATCGCAGCAACAGGAGGGTGAGGCGTGGTTCGCGAGGATGCGGTCAACGATCTGCTCGGAGCCCATCGCGCACGGCGGTTGACCCGCCGCCAACTGATGGTCCGCGCCGCGGCGCTGGGTGTTTCCGCCGGGGCGCTGGGTCGCCTGCTCGCCGTCGAAGCCGCGGTCGCGGCTCCCGCGCGGCAGGAGGAGCCGCAACGCGGCGGGCTGCTGCGCGAAGGATACGATCTGGATTTCTCCCGTCTCGATCCAGTCAGCACGGACTGGTTCGATCCGGCCTTTTACGCGCTGTACGAATCGCTCATCATCGACAGCCCGCAGGGCGAGTTGGAACCGCAATTGGCGACCGCCTGGGAATTCGCCCCGGATGGCGACGCCGTCACCTTCACCATCCGTGAAGGCGCCAAATTCCATAGCGGCCGGGTGGTGGACGCCACCGCGGTGAAAGAGGTGTACGAAGCCATCAAGGACCCGGCCAACGCCTCGCCGCTGGCGGTGCTCTTCACGCCCGTCGAGAAGATCGAGGCTCCGGACCCGCAGACGGTGACCCTCTCCATGGCCCACCCCTACTACGAAGTCCTCAACGTGGTGAAAACGGGGTATTGGGCCATCATCAACATGGACACCCGCAACGCCAATCCCGAGGCATTCGGTCAATCACTCACGGACGGCACCGGACCCTTCACCTTCAAGGAGTGGGTTCCCGGCAGCCATGTCGAGGTCAGCCGCTGGGACGACTACCCCGGTTCGATCGTGCCGTATTTCCAAAACAAGGGCGTCGCCTATCTGGACGGCATCCGCTGGAACGCCATTCTGGAGGCCGCCCAGCGCGCGGTGCAGATCGAGAACGGCGAGATCGACACCCTGCGTAACCCGGCGCTGCAAGACGTGGCCCGGTTGCAGGGCAACCCGGATCTCAACGTGCAATCATTCAGTGAACCGTCCGGCTACATCTTCGGTCAGAACTTCGAGCGCACCGATCTGGACTTTCACGAGCAGAAGATGCGGCAGGCGATGTCGCACGCCATCGACCGCCAGGCGATCGTCAAGGCGCTGCTGTTCGATTTGGGCGATCCGCTCTATGGCCCGATCACCCCGGCCGACAAGTACTACGCGCCGGACGTCGAACAATTCAACCAGTACGACCCCGAGAAGTCCAAGGCGTTGGCGGCGGAACTGGGCTGGACACCCGGCGACGACGGCATTTTGCAGAAAGACGGCACGCGCATGGCCTTCGAGCTGGTCGTGCAGGACGAGTCGTTCAACCGCGATCTGGGGTCGGTCATCCAGGCGCAATTGCGCGAGATCGGCATGGATGTCACGGTCGCGTCGCTGGACCGGGGCAGTTACTTCGGCAAGCTGACCGAAGGAGCCGACAGCTATCTCTTCTACTACCTGTGGGCGGTGCCCATCGACGTGGTGATTCTGTTCGTCGGCAGCGCCACCAGCGGCGGTCCGAACTGGGGCCGCGCCAGCGTGCCGGCCGTGGACGAAGCGATCGCCGCCTGGCAGCAGGCTGGCACAGCCGAGGCGCTGGCCGCCGCGGCCGTGCAGTTCCAGACCTCCATCGCCGAGACGCTGCCGACCATCCCGCTGGTGGTGCGCGACAACGTGTGGGTGAGCCGACCCAATGTCCACGGCTGGCTGCCGCACCAGTTCGACATCTACCCGCACTACAACGACGTCTGGCTGGGGTAACGGCGCAACGACTCGGGGGCGCGGCGGCATGCCGCGTCTCCGGGCGGCGCGCGATGCAGAACGCCGGCGGAGGCAGGGGCGAACGACAACGTGGGAACGTTTCTGGCGCGGCGAGCGCTGCGGATGGTCGTCATCCTGCTGCTCGCCTCCATCGCGGTGTTCTACAGTCTTCGTTTCGCCCCCGGCGACCCCACCGGGGCGGCGCTCAGCCCCACCGCGCTCGAAGCCGCGCGCGAGGCCTTCCGAGAGCGCCTCGGACTCAACCGGCCGGTCACGGAGCAATACGTCATCTATCTGTCGAATCTGGCCCGAGGCGATCTCGGCTCCTCGATGATCACCGGCAAACCCATCGGCGAATTGCTGACCTACTATGGGCGCAACAGTCTGGTGCTGGGGCTGGCCGCCTTCGCCATCTCCTATCTGGTCGCCATTCCGCTGGGGGTGCTGGCTGCCGCCCGCCGCAACACCATCGTCGATCAGATCGCGTCCGGTCTCGCCATCCTCGGCATGGGGATGCCCAACTTCTGGCTGGCGCTGCTGCTGATCACGCTGTTCAGCGCCAAGCTGCGCTGGCTGCCCTCGGCCGGGTGCTGCTCGACCAAACAGCTCATCCTGCCGGCCGTCGTGCTGGCCGCCGAAGGCACCGCCGTCACCATGCGGATGATGCGCTCCTCCATGCTGGATCAACTGGGAGCCGACTTCGTGCGCACCCACCGCGCCAAAGGGTTGCGTGAGATCACCATCGTCGGCAGCCGGGTGTTCCGTAACGCGCTGCTGCCGGTCATCTCGCTGGCCGGGCTGCGCATCGGCTGGCTGATCGGCTATAGCCTGATCGTGGAAACCATCTTCCAATGGCCTGGGGTCGGCTATCTGCTGGTCGACGCGATTCTGCGCCGCGACTACCCGGTGGCCCAATTCTTCTCGCTGCTGCTGGTCGCCGCGGTGGTGCTCGGCAACTTCCTGGCCGACCTCGCCTATGGTTGGGCCGACCCGCGCATTCGCCGCGCCTGACGAGGATCGCCTGATGGCCGCCAGCAACGCCACCTCCGTGCCCTGGACGCTGCAACCCGATCGCCCCGGCCGACCGGGGCCGTTCCGCGCCGCACTGGGACGACTGGCGCGCAACAAGCTGGCGCTGATCGGTTCGCTCGTGGCGCTGATCTTCGCGATTCTGGGACTTGTCGGACCCGCGCTGGCCCCGTACGACTATGCGAAGCAAAGCCTGCTGGATGCGAACCTGCCGCCGCTCAGTCCGGGTCATCTGCTGGGCACCGACCAACTCGGGCGCGACATGCTCTCCCGTCTGCTGGTCGGGATTCGCATTTCGCTGGCGGTCGGACTCGGCGTCACCGTCATCTCGATGGTGGTCGGCACGGCGGCCGGCGCGATCGCCGGGTATATGCGCGGTCCGGTCGACACCGTCATCAGCAGTCTCGCCGAGATCGCCTGGGGTTTCCCGCTGATTTTGATCGCGGTGATTCTGGCTGGTTCCATGGGACCGGGGTTGATGGCGGCGGTGCTGGCCATCGGGTTGGTCAACTGGGCCGGTTTCGCCCGCGTGGTGCGCGGCGATGTGCTGGCGTTGCGCTCGGCGGAATACGTGGAGGCGGCTCGCGCTGGCGGCGCCAGCGATGCGCGCGTGCTGCTGCGCCATATCCTGCCCAATATCGTCGGGCCGGCGCTGGTGATGGCGTCGTACTATGTGGCGCTGGCGATCGTGGTGGAAGCCGGGCTCTCCTTCATCGGGATGGGCGCTCAGCCGCCCCTGCCCAGTCTCGGCGCGATGACTGCCGAGGGGCGCAACTACATGCTGCAAAACCCCTGGGTGACCACGCTGCCCGGCGTCACGGTGCTGCTGATCGTGCTGGG